>CAZBDD010000173.1:0-4351 GCA_964490475.1 uncultured Desulfovibrionaceae bacterium | reverse complement strand
CATTACCATAAATAAGTTGCTGATCGTCATCCCAAAAATTCACGTTCATGGGCAAGGAATCAAGCATCACTGTATTACGCAATTCTGCTTCTTTAACCAGTTCTTCCGAAGCCTTCAGTTCTCGTAAGTCTTTAACATAGGAAACTACAACATCTTCTCCTGCAAGCGTAGAACGAATTAGAAAAATTTCCATGGGGATAAGTTCCCCTTCGGAGTCTTGAAGGAACCATTCAAAATGCTTAGAGCCTTTTTCAAATGCTTCCGTATGATTTTGCTTCATGGCATCTATTGAGTTTTTGCCATCTGGTTGATACATGGGCAAAGTATTGTAAATATTTTTGAGATAATCTTCTCTGGTATCAAATTTTAACAGCCGCATAGCTTCTTGATTGCAATCAATTGCTTGATGTTCTTTGTTCCAAAAAATGAAGCTTAAAGGGATATTTTCTGCTATAAGGGTGTTAAGTTCTTCTGCATAGGAAGCCTTTTTTTCCATGGCCTTATATTCGCGCAAATCTCTTGTATAGCCCATGACATGGTATTCATTTTGATAAAGAACTCTAATGAGAGTAATTTCTGCGGGGAGAGGCTCCCCTTCAAGAGTTTGATGCATCCATTCAAAACGACAATGTCCGTGCTCAAAGACTTCCCCCATGTGCTCGACCATACACTCTTGCGTTGGCCTACCGTCAGGTTGTATTTCAGGGGAAAGCTCCATAAATCTTTCAAGATATTCGTGTTTACTATTTAGTCCAAAAAGTGTGGCCGAGGTCATATTGCAATCAATATGCTCAAAGTTTTTACCCCAGAAATTTGCCCCTAAGGGCATAGAGTCAAACATGATACGCATACGCTCTTCGGCTTCACGCGCGAGAGCTTCCGTTTTTTTGATAGCTCGTAAATCTCTTGTGTACTCTATCAGCACATCTTCATTATCAAGCTTTATTCGGGTTAAGGTAACCTCTGCAGGAATTTTTTCTCCGTTAAGAGAGATAAATTCCCATTCAAGGATGCATTGCCCTTCTACAAAAGTTTTTTCAATATATTCAAGGCTAAGTTCTCGAGAATTTCTGCCACAAGGTTGACATACAGGGCTAATTTCATGGAAGTTTTGCCTAAAATATTCTTTATTTGGTAAATTAAACAAAGTAAGAGTGGCTAAGTTACAATCAAGCACTTCACCTTCTTTGCTCCAAATATTGATACTTATGGGGGCGGCATCAAGAATGGCTTCAAAGCGCTCTTTCATTTTTGCTTTATTTTGCAATATGTTAAAAGTATTTTGTAAATTTGTCTGGCAGGAAATAATGACATCTTGACCTTCATACGTCATACGCTCTAAATTACACTCAACAAGATACACTTCACCAGCACTATTAATATGTGTCCAAAGAAAATTGCATGCACCAACATCAAGAGCTTGCTGCAAGTATTTAATGCCAAGCGTGCGCGATTCTTCCCCACAAGGCTGACGTACAGGCGAAAATGTACTCATTTTTTGTATATATTCGTCCATATCTTTTACATCAAACTGCTTTAAAAAAGAGTTTGTGCAAAAAATAGGTTTACCTTCCCTCGTCCAACAACTCACAGGAATAGGGAGAGATTTAAATGTACTTACACAAAAACTCTCAAGAGAACCAAACTTGGAGTTAAATAACATAGGGAGCTCCTGTCTACGTTGGAAGGCTGTGTGGAAAATGAGGCGGTGCATATGGCGAAACTTCACCGTATCTGAGACCTCTATACATTTTTATATATACGTTCATAGAAGAATTGTGCTGCACAGAGGGCTTTAACTATAATATAATAATTTTTTTCTAAATGGCAAGTGGTTTGACTATACAAAGCTGTGCACAGCCTAACCTAAAAAAAAACAGAGGGCAATGCATCGTATCCCTTTTTGTGTCTATTGGCTGGCTAATCAAGAAACACTCACAATAAAGCCTTGCACATGCTTGTGCCTTCTGCTACTCTCCCAAACCTGTTTAAACTATTAATTGATAAAAAAGTGCCCTTTGCTTCATAATTCATACACTTTTTTACTAAGGGTTTGATTAAAATAGAGTTAAAATAACGGCTCTACCCTGTGTAGCGTCATTTATTTGGGAGAAGACCATGGCCAAAAAAGCTACATCCAACGAAGATGCCCGTGCATCTGCCTTAAACACAGCCTTAAGCAGTATTGAACGCAAATACGGCAAGGGTGCCGTCATGAAACTTTCTGACGACGCCCATGTAAATACCCCTGTTATTCCCACAGGCTCCATAGGTATTGACTTAGCCCTTGGTGTGGGCGGTATTCCCCGTGGTCGTGTTACAGAAATTTACGGTCCAGAGTCTTCCGGTAAGACCACATTGACTCTACATATCATCGCCGAATGCCAAAAGCTTGGTGGCACCTGCGCCTTTGTGGACGCAGAGCACGCGCTAGATGTTTCCTATGCCAGACGCCTTGGGGTAAACACCGATGAATTGCTTATTTCTCAGCCCGACTATGGCGAACAAGCCCTTGATATTGCAGATATGCTTGTACGTTCTGGCGCTGTAGACATGGTGGTCATTGACTCCGTAGCGGCGCTTATCCCTCAGGCAGAACTTGATGGCACCATGGGAGAAACCCAAGTGGGTGGTCATGCACGCCTCATGTCGCATGCATTGCGCAAACTCACAGGCACCATTCATAAATCTCGCACATCAGTTATTTTCATTAACCAAATTCGTATGAAAATCGGCGTTACCGGTTATGGAAGCCCCGAAACAACCACTGGTGGTAATGCGTTAAAATTCTATTCTTCTGTACGTCTTGATATTCGTCGTATTCAAACATTAAAAGATAAAGATGAAGCCTTTGGGTCTAAAACGCGTGTAAAAGTCACCAAAAATAAAGTGGCGCCCCCCTTCCGTGAAGCTGTCTTTGATATTATCTACGGACAAGGCATTTCTCGTGCCGGAGAATTGCTCGATCTTGGTATTGAAGCCAAGGTGGTAGAGCAAAGCGGTTCTTGGTTTGCTTTTGGACCGGAAAAATTAGGACAAGGACGTGAAAAAGTACGTGCTTTACTAGATGAAAATACAGAATTGCGTCAAGCCATTGAAGATAAAGTCATGGAGCATCTTGGATTACAAGAAAAAGAATTTGTGCCCGTGGCCGATGAATTTACAGAGATTTTAGATAACTTTGAGGAGTAAAAGAATAGCATGCTTACAGCCAATGAAATTCGCCGTCGTTTTTTAAAATATTTTAAAGAATTCCAGCACGAAATTGTTCCTTCTTCACCGCTTATTCCTCGAAATGATGCCACCTTGCTTTTTGCCAACTCTGGCATGGTGCAATTTAAAGCTCTCTTTTTAGGTGAGGAAAAACGCTCTTATGTGCGAGCCACTACAGCGCAAAAATGCTTGCGCGTATCCGGAAAACACAATGATTTAGAAAATGTAGGCCGTACTTCACGTCACCATACTTTTTTTGAAATGCTGGGCAATTTTTCCTTTGGCGACTATTTTAAAGAAGACGCCATTCGTTTTGCATGGAACTTTGTCACCAATGAGCTGGGCCTTGACAAAAGTAAACTGTATGCCACCGTCTACAAAGATGATGACGATGCCCACGCCCTTTGGCAAAAGGTTGCTGGCCTAAGCCCCGACCGGATCTTTCGTTTGGGAGAAAAAGATAATTTTTGGAGCATGGGTGATACAGGCCCTTGCGGCCCTTGCTCCGAGATTTTCATTGATCAGGGTGAACACCGTGCCTGCGGCCCCAATTGCGGCATAGGCCAATGCGATTGCGATCGCTTCCTTGAAATTTGGAATCTTGTTTTCATGCAATACGAGCAAGCCGCCGACGGCACTCGCACAGAACTTCCACACCCCTCCATTGATACGGGTATGGGGCTTGAGCGCGTTTCTGCCGTATGTCAAGGCAAGTTCTCTAACTTTGATTGCGATTTATTCCAAGATATCATTCAATTTGCCGCAGGACTTGCCAACGTCACTTACTCCTTTAGTGACCCCGATACCAATGATGTAGACACGGCCTTACGTGTTATTGCTGACCACAGCCGCGCCGCTGCCTTTCTCATTGCCGATGGAACTTTACCTTCTAATGAAGGTCGCGGTTATGTATTGCGTCGTCTTTTGCGCCGCGCTTTACGTTTTGGAACGCTTATGGGATTAAATGAGCCATTCTTGCACAAAACATCCCACAAAGTTGCCGAAATCATGGGCGAAGATTATCCTGAGTTAAAAGCATCCGCTGCTTTCATTGACCGAGTGGTACGCGAAGAAGAAGAGCGTTTTTCTCTCACTCTTGAAAAAGGCTTACATCTTTTAGAAGAAGAATTAGAACGCC
>CAZBDD010000172.1:0-4352 GCA_964490475.1 uncultured Desulfovibrionaceae bacterium | reverse complement strand
CCACCACCAAAGGCAGAAAGGCGCTGCATTATTTTTTTATCTTGCGGCATTATGCGATCAAAAAGCTGGTAGGTATTTACTTCTAATGCACGATCAAGCAAGAGATAATGCAAAGGGTTGGGGGTAGCGTAGCGTGAAAGCTGCAATATGCCTTCATCTACAGCAAAGAGCACAGCTTTAACGGGCTTACCTTGTGGATTTTCAATACGCCAGCGTAAAGGACTGCCGGGTACGGCCTTTTCTGGGGCTTTAATGGCTAGATTTGCAGTGCGCTGTGCTGTATTGACGCTAATGGAAGCTACGGCCACACTTTGGCCTTGAAGGAATATATTGTCTGATTGTGGCGCTCTGCCCATAAGCACTTGAATATAGCCGCGTCCCATAAAGTTTTCGGGAATAGCCATTTCGTGCATGTTGCTACCTTGTGCTACTTTTACCCATTTGTGGGTAGCCACTTTGTCTCTTTCAAGGGTAAGCAAGGCCACGCCATCGTAGGGGGCAGTAATCATAAGTTTGGCTACATCGCCGCCGTTATAGTCTTCTTTATCGGTTTTTAGGTGCAATTTGGCCACAGGCATATTGTAAAGAGAAGTCAAGGCTGGACGTAAATCGTCGTCACCTACAATACTAAAAGGTACACGGGCAAGAATGGTTCCTTGAGTAAGTATTTTGCCGTTGGCATCTTGTTTTGTGTTTTTATTTACTTTTACATTTAGCACGTAATCGCCCACTTCTTGTGTGGGAAGATTCCACGCCAAAGCGCCTTGAGCATCAAGAGTTTGTTCGCTTTGAGAAACCTCTGTTTCCACAGGGGTGGTTTCAAAGGTGTATTGACCACGACTGTCCGTGACCAATGAGGTTACAGTGGATCGGCGCGAAATGGAAAAGGTCAGTGAACCAGGATTGGCTATTTGCAATTGTGGGTTCACAGCCTGAAAATGCATTTTTGCGCTGCTGTTTTTCATGATGAAGTCTTTATTATCCGCACCTTCTCCGGATTTAAAACCAAGCATGAAGGTAAGGGGAGACAATAAGAAGTTTTGCTCTTGCGAGACAGAACGACCACCGTCAGGTTCAAAACCTTCTGTTTCAATGGTGCAGGAAAGAGTGCCAAAACGCCATTGGGTAAAATCCAGTGGTATAAGGGCTTGTCCTTTACCATCAGTGGTACTGGGCTTTAATGCTCTTTTTATGGGATCATCGTCTTTGGAGAAGAAAGGAGATACATCTTGGAAAGTATAGCCTTTAAAATCTGTAAAATGCAGTTGAGCCGGAGCCAAGGTCATGGATGATGTGACTTTACGTCCTACAGCTACCTGACCAAAAAGGGTGTCTAATTGCACACGCAAGGCAGTACTGCCCGGAGTTTCAGAAGCTACAAGCCACCCCTTGGTAGGTATAGCCTTACCTTGTGGCGAAGTTTGAGCTGTGTTTACTAAATCCGTTTTAATGCGCAAAGTATCGGGAAGGAAATTTTCCACTTTGACACTTCTGACACCTAAGGAGAAACCGGTAGTATTAGCAGTTTTTGCCGTAGAAATATATAATTGATAGGAACCAGTAAGTGCTGTTTCCGGAATTTCCCAAGTAAAACTGTGTATACCTTCGCCGGCGATGAAAGCTTTTTCAAAAACTTTGCGAGATTTGCTGTCATGTATTTCGGCAACTAGTGGCATATTTTTGGGGAGTAAAGACCAGTCATTGGTACGCAAGAGAGCGCCAAAGTTTAAAACATCGCCAGGCCTAAATATGCCGCGCTCAGCAAAGACAAAAGCGTTTAATGTATTGGCACTGCGCTGTTTGCCTTCCTTTTCTATGGAAGAAGACAGGTAAACACGGCGGTTGTAATCTTTTAAAGACATCCACAAAAAGTCTTCTGCATCATCATTCCATGAGCTGCGTCGAATAACAATGGCTGAGGGGCTTTTTTCGTTTTTAAAGTTTGAAAGGTTAGGTAAGGTGGCTAAGCCTTGTTCGTCAGTTTTGGCTTCTGCCACAGGTAAGCCGTTGGCACCAAGAACCTGCACGGTAACACCGCTTAATCCTTTGGCCGTGGGCATATAGCACACATAGACTTGACGTGAATCATTAGGCAATTCTTTCACTACCATACTCATATTAGAGTACATAAGTAAACGCCCATTTTCTTTTACAAGCCTTCCATCTTTATAGCCGCGAACCTTAAGGTATACAAGACCAGGAGCTACTGTATCTTGATTTGCTGCAAAAACATCTTTGGTTAAGAGCGTGGTGAAATTAGGTTGACTGGCATAACTTGCCTGACGTTTTTTAAGATCAATGGCAACCTTTCCTTCTTTAATTGTACTCATGCTATCAAGTGTTGATTGATCAGGCTCAAAATCCATACGGTGAAAAGATTGTGCTAACTTAGTGTCTTGAATACGGTAAGCTTTCCATTGAATGCTATCTACATTTTCTGTAATAAGCGCTATATTACTTTCAAGGTTAAGTATATTCCCTTGCTGCAAAAACTTTACAACGGCTTTGTCTTTGGCAACATGCATAACACCTTGAAGGCTACGCTCCAAGGGCTTTTTTATGCCTTGAATATTTGTCGGGCCAAAACCTTCAGCAATGCTCCAATAAATATAGCTGTCTGGGGTTATATCTAAACTGTAGCGTATGAAATCTTCATCTTGATCGGGTATTTGAACAAACTTTGGAGTTATTTTACGAGCACCTTTTAAAGCTTCCTTGCCTATATTGCCGTCGGTCCAATTGGTGGGGATAACATTTTCTGTAGAGCGCTTCTTTGGCAATTCGTATACGGTAAGAGCTTTTAACAGTTCTTCACCGGAAGCTCTTTGGGAAAAGCGGAAAACAAGATGAGTTTCCATTTGCAAAGACTTGTTTTGCCATTGCTCTAAGGAAGATTTTTTTAAGGTAAACAAAGAATTGATACCGGGGATAATGATTTCTTCGGTGGCATCCTCGTTGGGAAAATACCATGTGTTGTCTTTTTTATCTAACCAAATGGGGCGTATTTTTGGCAAGGTAAGTTTTACGGTGCTTTTTTCTTTGGGTAAAGCCAAAATACGTGAATTAACCACAGCGCGGCTATTGTCGTCTAGCCAAATCCATTCCCCTTTGCTAAGTTTAAGTTTGGGACTGTTTATACCCACGATGCTACTTTGAGCTTCTACTTGGGCGCGTATTTCGGGGCTAAGACTTTCGGTAAAACGCATGCCAAAGGAAAGAGCGTGCTCTGCTTTACCAGAAGGGTCAATCCACACCTTGGTGGAGTCTATACTGACAGAGCGGGGCAAGGCTTCAAAGGTGATAGTCTTGTTACTCACTTCCACCGTGGGGGGGATGACTAAAGAACTTACATCGACAACATATTTGGTGCCGCTTTTCCAAGGTGTGCTGGGTGTAAAGACTAATTGGTCGCTGGAACCCCATTGCCACTGACCTTCTGGCCATACAATGCCTTTAATGCCTTTAGGTTCAGAGCCCGCTTTACCTAACCATGCATCACACTTTTGTTCCCATTCTGACCCGTATTTATCACGACAAATGGATTCATTGGGGGTGAAATTAAGATAAAAAGAAGAATTTCCCCAAACGGGGCGTCCCGTGTAGCCAGCGTCCACATAAGCCTTTGCGGCATAAGCCTTGGGTGCCGCAAAGGTAAAGGCGCAGACAAGAAAACACAGTAGAAGAGGGATAAAAAATGGTGTTTTCGATCGGTTTTTTAGATAAAGCCTCATGTTGCCTCCAAGATGTTTAGTGTTTATATTAAAAATTATCACTAAGAAAAAATATAACACATGAGTGTGCGGAAAAACAGAAAAGGGTTAAGAATTTATTACAGTAAGTAAGAAAATACTAAAAACTTTTATAAAATGTATCATGGAACAATAATAGTGGCAACATAAAAAAAAGCTTTTAAGTGCCTTGTGCTCTATACAAGCTTTTGTATTATCCTTATGATGTTGAAAATACTTAAATGAGGTTGGTATGCAAAAAGATGTAGAACATTCAAGTTTTGATGATGAAAATTACCGTTATTACGCTTTTATTAGCTATTCACGTAAAGATCAGGCTTGGGGAGAATGGGTACAAAAAAAGATAGAAAACTATCGCCTACCCACTGCTTTGCGACATGAACATGCGCAAAACGGTGTTGATATACCAAAATTTGTGCGCCCCATTTTTCGTGATACCACTGATATGACCCCCCAAGGGGGCTTGGCGCTTACTTTACAACAAGAATTGGCGCAATCTAAATATTTGCTTGTTCTTTGCTCCCCTGCCAGTGCGCATCCCAATGCTGAAGGAAAACACTGGGTGAATGCTGAGATAGAAGAATTTCAAAAAATGGGCAGAGG
>CAZBDD010000171.1:0-4353 GCA_964490475.1 uncultured Desulfovibrionaceae bacterium | reverse complement strand
ATGATGAATTTATGGAAGAGGCACGAAAATTTCATAACTACCCTGCCCCCGGACTTATTATTGGGGGATATATGGTAGAAATGGCCAGACAAGCCCTACCTAAAGGCATTTTATTTGATGCTATTAGCGAAACTTCACAATGTTTACCCGATGCAGTGCAATTGCTTACCCCTTGTACTGTGGGCAATGGGTGGTTACGTATTTATAATTTTGGCCTGTATGCTTTAAGTCTTTTTAATAAACACACAGGGGAAGGGGTGCGTGTTCATTTAGACGTGGAAAAGCTTACATCTTTTCCTGAAATACGTGCTTGGTTTTTGAAAGAAAAGAAAAAAATTGATCAAGATACTCCACGCTTACAACAAGAAATACGTGAAGCTGGGCAAAGCATACTTACCTTGCGTCCTGTACAACTTCTTCCCCAAGCCCTTGGACATGGCGGTAAAGGGAAAATTGCCCGATGTCCTCTCTGTGGTGAGTGGCATCCGGCAGCATTTGGGGGCATTTGTCGCTCTTGTCAGGGCGAATCTCCTTATGAACTGGGGCCTGGACTTTCTTTTTCTGGCCCAGAGCTGGTGGCTGTCCCTGTAGAAAAGGCTATAGGGCAAGAAGCTTTACATGATATGACACAAATAATCCCTGGTGAAAAAAAAGAAGTGGCTTTTCATGCTGGTCAAAAGCTTGATATTGGTGATGTGTGCCGTTTACAACACATGGGCCGTAGTAGTATCTATACAAAGCAAAATGCCCCAGACGCCAGTGAATGGGTACACGAAGATGCTGTAGTACAACAATTTGCCTTGCGCATGCCGGGTAATGGCGTTGTGGTGGAAGGCCCCCCTCACGAAGGCAAAGTAAACTTTAAAGCTGCTCGTGACGGCTTATTATGGGTGGATGCCTCACGCTTAGAGCGTTTTAATCTTATCCCTGATGTAATGTGTGCTACAAGGCACAGTATGGGCATTATTAAAGAAGGCTCGCGCATAGCTGGAAGTCGCGCTATTCCCTTATATCTTTCACAGCAAAATCTTACAAAGGCTTTAGCAACCCTTGACGAAGGGCCTCTTTTTGAAGTGCTGCCCATGAGACAAGCTAAAATAGGTATTCTTGTTACAGGAACAGAAGTTTTTAGCGGTCTTATTCAAGATAAATTTGCTCCCATTATTAAGCAAAAAGCTGAGGCTTTGCATAGTACAGTGATAAAAACCCTTATTGTGCCCGACGATGCCACGCAAATAACCACGGCTGTTAACGAACTTATTGTGGCTGGTGTAGATCTTATTGTAACTACAGCGGGCATGTCTGTGGATCCTGATGATGTGACTAAAAAGGGACTCTTTGATGCTGGCCTGACTGATGTGCTTTTTGGTATGCCTGTGCTACCAGGCACCATGACCCTTACCGGACGTATTGGCAATGTACAAGTGCTTGGGGTTCCTGCCTGCGCTTTGTATTATAAAACTACAGGCATAGACTTACTCTTGCCACGTTTATTAGCGGGGTGTAAAATCAGCCGCTTAGATTTGGCTTGCTTAGGCCATGGTGGTTTATGTATGGAATGTAAGACCTGTATTTATCCTAAATGCCCCTTTGGGCGTTAACAGCCCATACAAAATTCACTGAGCAATTTTAGCCAGACTGAAAGAAAATTCTGTTCTAAAATTGCTCACTATGCAGTTTTCAAGTCCTAAAATCGAGAAATCGAGTTAATTATTCGTCGTCTTCATCTATTTTAGACTCCTCTGCTATTTGGCGCCAGTAAGCTGCTTTTTTTGCATCTTTCTCAACCCCGTCACCATCTTCGTACAATTGCGCCAAGGCTTCAGCAGGTATTGTAGCGGCGCTTTCCGTTGCTTTTTCATACCAATAAATTGCCGCTTCCATATCTTGCTTTACGCCGTCAGCGTGGTGATATACTCGAGCAAGACTAAAATAAGCATATTCATTGCCAGCTTCTGCGGCTTTTTTATACCACATAAAAGCTTTCTCTAAATCTATGTCAACACCGTTACCATAAGTATAGATATCCCCAAGGGCGAGCTGTGACATTGCGTGGCCTTTTTCAGCCATCTCTAGAAACAAGGCATTGGCCTCTGCATCTCTTTCTTCACGACTGTATAAAACGGCAACCTCATACTTAGCTTTTTCATACCCATTTTCAACTGCTTTTTCATACCAATAAAGCGCTACTTTTTGATCTTCTTCTACGCCAATGCCTTCACTGTATAAATATCCAAGATAATCTTGAGCTTCAGCGTGATTGGCCTTAGCGGCCTTTTTATACCAAATAATAGCTTGTTCTAAACTCGCATCGACCCCAGCGCCATACTCATGCATATCGCCAAGCTTATATTGTGCCAGCGCATGGCCTTGCTCAGCCGCTTCCAAAAATAAGGCCATGGCCTTAGAGTAATTTCCTTTATCATAGGCCGTTACAGCTTTTTCATACACAACTTCCACCGAAGATTGATAATCGCCCTTGGAACGTTTTGATGCAGCAGACGAAGATGATGCCACATGACCAGAGTTCATGGTATTTTTTTTAGATTTATCACTGCGCCAAAAAAGCAGTATAGCAGCAATGGCCCCCAGCACCGCAATCCATAAAAAATTATTTGATAATAGATTTTGCATAAAAAAACCTTTATGTTTTGTGTGATTATTGCCTTTAGTCAGCTTTTTTGCAAGTGAGGGGAAAATTTTTGTTAGGGTGCCAAAAAACTTTCCTCATTCCTACCCCCTGCTCTTTCAAAACGCGCCTCTGCTCATCAGAAGAATCTTTTGCTTTAAATTGGTTATTTCTACACAATAAGTTCTCCATAGCTTGCAAAGTAAAAAAAATTGTAGAAAATGTCAACTGAAATCCGAGGCCTTTGGAAGTGCCAAAGATGTTGCTTAACCGTGCGAAAGAATACTTCAATAAATAGGCCGAGTTATAATCATTCAGGCAATATGCTTATCACTGGTTCCACCATAAACTTTCCATCACTTTTCTTTTTACCCACTGCTTGACCTGCGCCTAAATCATTAAAATGCCACCATTCAGATGCCAAAGGCGTTAAACCTGCATCGGTGCAATATTTTTGCAATAGTAAAGCACCTTCAGTCATGCTTTTGGCAGGTTTCATATTTTTCCATGCTGTCGTTGAACGCGAAGTTACAGGTTGCGCAAAAACCACTGCTTTATTGCTTAGTTCATGCATGGCCGAAGGCATATTATATTCTGTGTATTCCAAAATGTGCGGAAAGGTATACGCACCAATTTTTTGCATTTCTTTACGTACTATTTTAGCCAAATGTACATCAATAGCATAGCCACGTTGATGATTGGATGTACCTTGCGAAACAAACCAACTCTTACCCCAAGGTGGCGTGCTTACCCCGCGGCGTACTTGAGCGTCTTTTTTCATAAGGTTCGCTAATCCCTGTACAATTTTTCGTTGCACTGCATGCGAACGAAAAGCCTCATACAATACCAAGGTATTGCCTTGTTCTAAGGCAGCATTTTGCGCCAATTGAATTTTTTTTGCCATAAAATACAATGCTGGCATTACATACATTTCTTGATTTAAGCGTGCATTGAAGCCTTTGGCGGCATATAAACTTTTTCCGGTAATATTGGGTAAATCCTTTCCCGATGAACGCAAAATAGAACCGGAAACATTAGTATTTTTATATACTATAGACGGAATAATATCCGGCAAATTTACCATACAGTATACATGCGGCACATAGCCTTCTTGCCCTGCATGACGAACCTTAAACCATGCCCCCTTTTCTTGTAAAATAACAAAGGCTTGTCCAGGAGAGAGTTTGTGTATTTTTTTACTTTTGCCGGTGGGCTCTGCGTGAAGGGTTAAAGGAATAGAGGCATAGCCTGTGCTGCCGTTTAAGGGAAGCTCAAAAAAAGAAGTAGTTTTTTCTGCATAGGCATAAGAAGTAAAAAAGTTCATGATGAAAAATAAGGCCACAAAAACACCTTGTGATATTTTGCGAATTTGATCTTGCATAATTTCTCCTAATAAGCGTATTTATGAGTAAAAAGTATAAAATGACACAAAAAAAGGCCTAAAAAATCTATTAATACATTTTAAGATAAAAGCAAAAAAATCACAAGATAAAGCGAATTTTACTGCAAAAAATATTTTATTATAATAATTTTAAAGAAATACAATAGCCATTAATTTCTATGTAAAAATTTGTTTTTTCTTATATAAAATCATTGCTATAGCAACTAATTTAGGTGTAGTATAGCCCCCGTCTACTATACGAAGGTATGGCATAAGGCCATATCTTTCAAAACTTGGAGGTAGTATGAATAGACGTACCTTCTTGAAAATGTCTTGCTGTCTT
>CAZBDD010000170.1:0-4376 GCA_964490475.1 uncultured Desulfovibrionaceae bacterium | reverse complement strand
CCTTAGTGGAACAAGCATGTCAGTACCATTCATGGGAGGCACGCTTTGCGCGTATTGAATCCCTTCTCTATAAAACACTATTTTTTTCAAAAGACTAACATACTATGTTACTAAAAATATACAATAACATCTTAGGTTTTTTCAAATACACATGCCTATACCCCATTGCTGAACACAAGCAAGGGCGTTGCATCACGCCCAAATTACGTGTGCTACAAAAAGAAGCAAAAGAACCTTTCACGCAAAGAAAAGCTCGTGCAAAAGAACAGCTTATCCATACCTTATCTCATGCTAAGGCTACTGTTCCATATTATAGAGAGCTTTTTACACGATGTCGATTTGAGCCTGAATCCTTACATAAGGATATGCGCTACTTTGAAGATATTCCCTACCTTACCAAAGACCTCTTGCGCGAGCAAGACCGTCGCCTCATAAGTGAAGCCTATGCAGATAAGATAATACGCGAGCAAAAAACCGGTAGCTCTACGGGGTTGGCTTCCACCATATATTATGATGCCGAATCCATTGACTGGACGGCGGCGCAAAATATCCTCATGCTGGCATGGGGCGGAAAAAGTCGCTATCACAAAGAGGCGCACCTCTCCACTCGTTTTGGAGATATACAGCGCCCTGTATACCCCGACCCCGAAGCGAAAAAATGTTTTGTCTTACACAGGTACAATATCTACACCAGCGGTTTTGGTAATGCGGCGCAAGAAGTGTTTTTACAAGACCTTAAAGACGCTCAGGCTCATGTGGTGCAAGGGCACCCCTCATCCATGTATGCCTTAGCAAAATATTTACAAAGACAAGGGCGCACTGCCACAGGGCTTTTTTCCATCTTTGTGTCCACAGGAGAAGCTTTGCAAGAAGGTCAGCAAGAGCTTATAGAAAAGACCTTTGCCTGCCACGTTTCCAACCGCTATGGAGCTTGTGAATTTGGCGTCATGGCACAAGAACTGGCAAAGGGGCCAAAAAACCACTTGCTTGTTTCCGACTCTATGGTCTGGCCAGAACTACGCCCTATAGAAGGAAGCAGCGGCGGTGAATTTATCTTTACAAATTTACGTAATCCAGCCATGCCTCTCATCCGTTATTGCATGGGAGATGTGGGCTCTTTAACTGAAAATCAAGATGGTTGGTGGCTACACGACCTTACAGGAAGGATTCATGAAAGCGTGCTCGTGGGGGAAGAAAGCTATCCCACACATTACATCCAAGATATTTTAGATCGCTGTGGCCCCATTTCTGACTTCCAAATTGTTACGAAGGAAGGTAAAGCCACTGAATTGCGTATTGTTACCGCCGAAGAACACTGGCCTCAAGTAGAAGCCGCTGTGACTAAGTATTTTCCACAGCTTGCCAAAAAACGCATCAACGCCGAAGAGCTTATTTTTGTGGGGATACGCGGAAAATTTACCTATATTTTACGAGAAAATCATGTCAGTGCCTAAAAATTGGATTTGGTATAAAGATATTATGCACGTTTTAGTGCGAAAAGACATTTCGGTGCGCTACAAAGGAAGCGTGTTGGGTGTATTGTGGTCTTTACTCAATCCGCTCATGCAAGCCTTTATTTATTATCTTGTCTTTGGCGTGTATATGCGCTTTGATGTGCCGCATTATTTGATTGTGCTCCTTTCGGCTCTTTTCCCTTGGCAGTGGATAGCCAATTGCTTGGGAGAGGCTCCGCACGTTTTTACCGCTAATCCCACGTTGGTCAAAAAAGTTGCCTTTCCACGTCAAGCCATTCCCTTGGTCATGAATGTGCATAATATGGTACACTTTTTACTCTCTATCCCCATCTACATGCTTTTTATGCTTAACGAAGGACTTGCCCCATCTTGGATTTGGTTGGTAGGCATTCCGCTGCTCTGTGGCATCACACTGCTCTCCATTTACGGCCTATCACTGTTCTTGGGCTCGCTTAATCTTTTCTTAAAAGATATTGGTAACCTGACGATTATCCTTATTCAAATGGCCTTTTTTGCCACGCCCATTATGTATACTCTGGGGCAGGTTTCTGAAGAATACCTTTGGTGTTTTAAAGCGAACCCATTGGCACCTCTTATGATTTCTTGGCGCTCGTTGCTATTTGAAAATACAATTAATATGGAATTTCTCCCCTACGCCTTAGGCTATGCACTGTTTTTCATGGCTTTGGGCTATATGGCTTTTACTAAACTACAAAAACGCTTTGCAGAGGTAATGTAGATGACGACACCAGCTGTCATTTTCTCTGATGTTTGGAAAAGCTACCCTTCCTATAACAAGGTAACTGGTGGCATAAAGAGCGTTCTCTTTAATCTGCCGCAAACCATTAAAGAATTGCGTCAACGTAAAAACGCCCTAGAAGGCATCTCCTTTGAAATAAAAAAAGGGGAACGCTTTGGTTTTATCGGGCGTAATGGCGCTGGAAAATCCACAACTTTGGGCCTCATTGCCGGCATATTGCATGCCGACAATGGACGAGTACAAGTTAATGGACGTGTTTCTCCACTCTTAGAACTAGGAGCAGGCTTTCACCCAGAACTCACCGGCAGAGAAAATATCCTTTTAAACGGTGTACTTATGGGCCTTTCAAAGCAAGAAGTTCAAAGCCACGTAGAAGACATTATTGATTTTTCAGAGTTAAGGGAGTTCATAGACCAGCCCATTCGCACCTACTCTTCCGGCATGCACGCAAAACTTGGCTTTGCCGTGGTGTCACAACTTAAACCAGAAATTCTCCTACTTGACGAAGTGCTTTCTGTGGGCGATATTGCCTTTCAAGAAAAGTGTAAAAGAGTTTTTGAAGAGTTTAAGAGCAATAAAGACATTACCATTATCCTTGTATCCCACAGCATCGAAACCGTTCGCGATGTGTGCGACAGAGTTGTATGGATTGAGGACAAGAAGGTAAAGATGATTGGCGAGACGGCACAAGTACTTGAGGCTTATTTAAAGCAGCATAATCCTAAAGGAAAAGTAACAAAGCATCTACGCACATCCCCACTCCATGCTGGCTTAGGGATTGACGCGCTTGACTGTGCTGACAGCCCAATACACTTTACACCTACCATTTCCCACGCAGAAAACACGGCATTACGCTTCTCCCTGTGGCAAAAAGACAGCCCTACCCCCTGTTGTCAGTGGGATGTGCAAGTTCAAGAGCTTTGCTTGCAAATGCAAGATGATGCATTGATTTTGCAAGATGCTCAAGGCAACAATATCCCAACCTTAGAGAACTCCTATCACCCTAATACTTCGCAAATACTCTACCTTTCAACACAATGCATACGTAATGGACATCTAGAAGGGCCTGCCATATGGACACCTTGCTTAGCAAGCCCAGAGAGTCGCGCCCAATTCACTCAAGATACCCAAGAGTATTGGCAAGAAAAAGCAGGAGAAGGTCTCCCACCATTTATTTGGGATGCGGGCAAAACTATACATCTTGTGGCAAGAAATATCGTCACAAAAGACGCTGTGGGCAATTGTGTTATGCAAATGGCCGCAACATTGCGCAAATATGGTATCCCATGCAAGGTTTACGCATACGTTATGCACCAAGAACTTGCAGGAGTCGTACTTCCCATAGGCAATTTGTGGCGCAATTGCCAACCAGAAGACGCCCTTTTTTATCATTATTCTACGGAAGACGAATTCCTTCCAGCACTAGCTAATCTATCCTGCAAAAAGAAGATTTTATATTATCACAACGTCACCCCCGGTCTTTGGTTCCGTGAAGCCATGCCCGATTTTGCCGACGCTTTAGATCGTACTAAAGAGCAGTATACTTACTTTGAACACTTCGATGCTGTAGCAGCAAACTCACAATTTAGCCTTAAAGAAATTTTGCAATACTTAAAGGATGACGTGCCAACTTGCGCCTTTCCTCCCACCATGAAGCCACGTAAACTTCATGAAATACAAGCAAGCCCTCTATCCTTACCCCAAGAAAAACACAAAATTCTTTGGGTAGGTCGTGTAGCACCACACAAACGCCCAGAGCTTGCCTTGCAGATACTACAACTCCTTGACAAAGCGCATGGTAATGTGGCACTAATGATGGTCATCAGTGGAAGATACGATATGCCCTTTATGGCAGAAAAACTTGAAAAAGCATTATCACAAATACCCGAAAATTCACGCAATAAAATACATTTTTACGAAAACATCAGCGACGGAGAATTGGCTTATTTATATAAAAACGCCTCATTGTTTTTATGCACCAGCGGGCACGAGGGGTATTGCCTCCCTGTCAGTGAAGCCATGAGCATGGGGGTGGATGTGGCGTACGTACCGCAAGAAGCGGTGGAAGAAACACTCGCAGGTAAAGGAACTGTCTTACCTGAAAATATAGTCGAGGCTTCGCATAAAATTTATGATTTGCT
>CAZBDD010000169.1:0-4376 GCA_964490475.1 uncultured Desulfovibrionaceae bacterium | reverse complement strand
CTTCTATTTGTGTGGCAGAAGGCATTGAAACCAAAGAACAAAAAGAAATGATTTTAGATTTTGGTTGTGCCTATGGTCAAGGGTATTATTTTTATCAACCTATGCCAGTGGAAGAATTTTTATTAGAATATGAAATAAACATTAAGAAAAATTTACTTGTGAGCGCTGTTAAAAAGCGTACCTTGATGAATTTTCATCTTAGTTATAATGAAATGTCTTCCATTATTGAAGCTATGCCCTTTTGTATGATTATTCTTGATGAAACAAAGAAAGTGCTGTCTTGTAACCAATGCGCATTAGATACTTTTGGCATAAGCACAAAGGAAGAATTTCTTCCCAGACTCTTTTCTTTATCTCCTGAACATCAGCCTAGTGGGGCAAACTCTTTAGACTTAGCCATTGCCTACTTGGATGAGGCGTATATAAAAGGCTATTTATGTTTTCCATGGGTGCATAGAACAAGTCAAGGAAAAGAGTTTCTTGCTGAAGTAACACTGAAAAAACTTAAAGTAAAAGGCAGCGAAGATGCCCCATTG
The DNA here is from genome assembly GCA_964490475.1 of uncultured Desulfovibrionaceae bacterium. Lineage (GTDB taxonomy): Bacteria > Desulfobacterota > Desulfovibrionia > Desulfovibrionales > Desulfovibrionaceae > CAYJAD01. Next base: position 3,840 of record CAZBDD010000169.1, on the reverse strand, counting down.
ATGGCGGCTTTTGTAAGAGAAATCACTTCTGAAGCTATGAATAATTCCATTGCTGACTGGACGCAGAGTTATGGCTTTAATAATGATGTTTCTGATAGAGTTCTTATTGCAAATCTCTTGGAGCTTTCCAATGAGTGGCTATGGACATTTGACTATCAAAGCCGGCAAATGATGTTTTTTGGTGAAGGTTATGAAATGTATGGTCTTCCAAAGGAAAAATTTACTTTCCCTGATATTTTCCTTGAGAAAAACTTGGTTTATGAAGAAGACTTAGATTATTTTATGACAGTATGCGAAAACCTAGCCAAGGGGGAGCATGGCCCTTGTGAGCTACGTTTTAATTTGCCCAATGGTGCCGTGCGCTATTATAAAATAACGTACAAAATAATAAAAAATCAAGTAGGGGAAGCTCTAACAGCCGTTGGTAAGGTTATTGATGTTGATAAACAAAAAACATTTTCTTTGTTTACTAAAATTGATGACTTTACAGGGTGCTATAATGAGCTAACAACAAAAATGCTCATTGATGAATGCCTTGAAGCAGAACCTGACCTCTTACACGCTCTCTTTATTGTGGATGTAGCTAAATTTAAAATTCTGAACGGTTTGTCCAAATATTCTTTTGATGATACTGTTTTGATTAATATTGCTAGTGGTTTACTTGCAAGTTTTAGAGAGGATGATATTGTTGGTCGTATTGGAAAGAGCATGTTTGCAGTGTTTTTAAAAGACACACCGAATAGAGATGTAATTAAAGAAAAAATGAAGCTCGTTGAAAGTATTGTGTTGGAAAGTTGCGATGATATAAAACAAGAAAAGAGCGCACAAGCTTGTATTGGTCTTGCAATATATACGAAAGAGAAGAGCACTTTTGAGCAATTGTTTAGTGCAGCACAAAGCAAGATATCATAGAATATAGCAACGTTAGTTAATGGCTTTTTCTGGGGGAAACTTTTGTCAAAAAAGTTTCCCCCAACCTCTTTCAAAGGGGCTGCACAACGAATTGTGCAGGAGTCTTTATTTTCTATTATGCTTCTCTGGGGTGTAGCATGGCCTCAGGTGACAGAATTTCGTCTAACTGCTCTTTGCTAAGCAGTTTGCGTTCAAGCACTAAATCATAGACAGAAGCATTTTTTTCTAAAGCTTCTCTTGCCACAGAAGCCGAAGCTTCATAGCCAATATGTGGGTTTAATGCCGTAACAATGCCTATGCTATTTTCTACAAGAGAGCGGCATACATCTCTATTGGCGGTAATGCCATCAACGCATTTATCTTGCAAAGTGCGCACAGCACGGCGCAGTCTGTTCAAGCCATCAAAGAGGCAATGCGCAATAACCGGCTCCATAACGTTTAACTCTAACTGTCCTGCTTCAGAAGCAAGGGTTACGGTAAGGTCTTTTCCCATAACGTCAAAGCACACTTGATTTACCACTTCAGGTATAACAGGATTTACCTTTCCGGGCATAATGGATGACCCCGGCTGTAATTGCGGCAAATTAATTTCATTAAGGCCGCAACGTGGGCCCGAAGAGAGTAAGCGCAGGTCATTACATATTTTAGAAATTTTCACTGCGGCGCTTTTGATGGCAGCAGACACGAAAACATATACGCCTGTATCCCATGTGGCTTCAATAAGGTTTGATGAAAGCTTTACATTAAGCCCGCTGACTTCTTTCAATTTTTGCACGCATAAGGGCGCATAGCCTTGAGGAGAACAAATGCCAGTACCAATGGCAGTGGCACCCATATTAACTTCAAGTAGGCAAGAAGCCGCATATTCAAGACGTCCCACTTCTACTTCCAAAGTGGTGGCATAAGCTGTAAATTCCATACCTAATGTCATGGGCACTGCATCTTGTAATTGAGTTCTACCCATTTTTACGATGTCGCTAAACTCTTCTCCTTTCAGCATAAATCCATCATGCAAATAGCGAATAGCATTAATAAGTCTGCCTAGCATGGCATGCAAAGCAAGGTGTAAGGCTGTAGGATAGGCATCGTTGGTAGACTGAGAGCAATTTACGTGATTATTGGGGTGGCAATATTGATATTCACCTTTTTTGTGTCCCATAAGTTCTAAGGCTCTGTTAGCAATAACTTCATTGGCATTCATATTACAAGAGGTACCTGCACCGCCCTGAAAACAATCTGTGGGGAATTGATCGTGCAGCTTGCCGTCGATAATTTCATCGCATGCGCCACAAATTCCAGCAAAAATAGTATCATCCAAGAGGCCAAACTCTTTATTAGCCATAGCGGCGGCTTTTTTTACATAGGCAAAAGCACGAATAAACTCTGGAATATCTTTGATTTTACTGTGTGAAATGTAAAAATTATCAATGGCGCGATAGGTTTGCACGCCATAATAGACATCATTGGGAATAACAAGTTCACCTAAAAAATCATGTTCTACACGTGTTGACATTCATAGACTCCTTTTTATTTGTTTTTTGAAAGCAATCAATACATCAATGCTGATACATTTATAAATTCGCTACTAAAAAATAATACTTGCCAGCAAATAGCCCATAGTGCAAGCAGAGCTTACGCCAATGAGCCCGGGAACCATAAAGCTATGATTAAAGTACCACTTACCTACCTTGGTGGTACCGCTTACGTCAAAGTTCACCGTGGCCACATCGGAAGGGTATACAGGAAAAAAGAAGTATGCATAGGTAGCAGGAATAAGGCCAATAAGCACCGAAGGGTGCAAACCCAGACCAAGCCCCACAGGGAGCATAATACGTGCCGTGGCGGCCTGAGAATTTACCACAATAGATACTACAGCCAGCGCCAATGCAAAAGTCCAAGGATAGTCGTGCACCATGCCTGTAATGGATGCCTTAAAAGTGGGCATAGCGTATTGAAAAAAAGTATCGCTCATCCACGCAATACCAAAAATGGCGATGGTAGCCACCATGCCAGATTTAAACACTACCCCCTCAGGAATTTTTGCTGTGCTGGTTTTAGTAGCCACAAGAATAATACCGGCAAAAGCCAGCATCATCATTTGGATTATTTTGTCCATAGGAATCACTTGCGTGCCAATGGTACGCACCTCAGGCACCATGGCCACAAAAACAATGCAAATAAGAGCACATAAAAAAAGAAGCACAGACAGCTTTGCCGAGGAAGGCAGCTTTTCGCTTTCTGCTGCAGGAGCCTTGCTCTCAAGAATTTTTTTCCACTTAGGATCTTGAAGACGTCTTTGATATTCGGGGTCATCCATCAATTCTTTACCGCGTTTAAAGCTGTATAAACATACCAACAGCACGCCCACCATAGTAGAAGGAATGGTAACCATGAGTATACTTAATAAATTAATACTAGGGTCAATTTCTGCCAATTGACTTAAGTAGTATACCGTTACCGCCGCAATGGGGCTTGCACATATACCTATTTGCGAAGCAACAGACGCCGCCGCCATAGGGCGCTCAGGGCGAATATTATTTTTTAAGGCTACATCGCCAATAATAGGCATGATAGAATACACGGCATGCCCTGTGCCAAGTAAAAGAGTTACAAAATACGTGGCAAAAGGGCCAAGAATAGTAATTTGTTTAGGGTTATTCCGCAAAATTCCCTCAGCCAATTGTAGCATATACTTCAACCCACCGGCGGCTTCTAATACAGCGGCACAAGTAACTACAGAAAGAATAATCAACATCACAGCCACTGGTGGTTCTGCCAAAGGCATACGGAATATAAAAACCTCCACCATAAGTCCTAAGGCTGCAATGGCACCTAGACCCACGCCACTGAAGCGGCTCCCTAAATAGAGCATGCAAAATAAAAAGAAAAATTCGAAATATAACATGTATTCCCTCTCTGGTGCTTAAC
>CAZBDD010000168.1:0-4388 GCA_964490475.1 uncultured Desulfovibrionaceae bacterium | reverse complement strand
AGCAGCTCAATAAAGAAGTAGAAGTGGCTACCATGCAAGCGCGCATTCAATCCTCGGCACGCGAAGGTATGGATAAAGCGCAAAAAGATTACTATTTACGCGAACAAATAAAGGCTATTCGTCAAGAATTAGGCGATGGAGGCGAAGACCAAGAAGAAGAAATTGATGATCTTGGCAAAGCCATAGCCAAATCCGGCATGCCCAAGGATGTGCGCAAAGAGGCCGATAAACAGTTGCGCCGTCTTACCTCCATGCATTCAGACTCTTCTGAAGCCAATGTGGTGCGCACCTATCTAGATTGGTTGGTAGAATTACCTTGGAAAAAAGCAAGTCGAGACACTTTAGATATTAAGCATGCTTTCAAAGTGCTTAATGAAGATCACTATGCCTTAAGCAAGGTAAAAGAGCGTATTTTAGAATATTTGAGTGTGCGTAAATTAAATCCTCAATCTAAGGGGCCTATCTTATGTTTTGTAGGGCCTCCCGGTACTGGCAAAACGTCCCTTGGGCGTTCCATTGCCAGAGCCCTTGGACGTAAGTTCCAGCGTATTTCCTTGGGTGGAATGCGTGACGAAGCTGAAATTCGTGGGCACCGCCGTACCTATATTGGTTCTATGCCCGGTCGTATTATTCAAGCACTTAAGCAAGCGGGTACAAAAAATCCTGTTATCGTGCTGGATGAACTAGATAAGTTGGGAACAGATTTTAGAGGAGACCCTTCCTCTGCATTACTTGAGGTGCTCGATCCTGAGCAAAACTACAGCTTCAGTGATCATTACTTAAATGTTCCCTTTGATTTATCAAAAATTATGTTTTTATGTACAGCTAATACATTGGATACCATTCCCCCTGCTCTTAAAGACAGAATGGAAATTATTACGCTACCTGGCTATACTGTGCATGAAAAATTAGCCATTGCTAATATTCACTTATTGCCAAAAATGATTAAAGATCATGGCCTTAAGCCCAAGGAAGTAAGCGTCGCCGATGCTGCCATTGAAAGAGTTATCAAAGAATACACTCGTGAGGCAGGTTTGCGTAATCTTGAAAGAGAGTTGGGTGCCATATGTCGTAAACTTGCTCGTAAAAGAGCCGAAGGAAAAGAAGGGAGTTTTAAGGTTAATGCCTTACAAATACCGAAGCTCTTAGGTATCCCACGCTTTGTAGAAGACGATAAAGAAAAGCAATTGCCAGCAGGTTCTGCTCTAGGTTTAGCATGGACACCTTTTGGTGGTGAAGTACTGCATGTGGAAGTCAGCCTTATGAAAGGCAAGGGAGCATTGCTCCTTACTGGTCAATTGGGCGATGTTATGAAAGAAAGTGCGCAAGCTGCTTTGTCTTACATCCGTAATAAGGCTGAAGCTCTGGGCATTGATCAAGACTTTTCGCGCCGCCAAGACATACATGTGCACGTGCCCGCAGGTGCCACCCCTAAGGATGGCCCCTCAGCAGGTATTACCTTATGCACAGCCTTAATTTCGGCCTTAACTGCAAAACCTGTTAATGCGGGCTTATGTATGACTGGCGAAATAACTTTACGCGGTAGAGTGCTTCCTGTAGGCGGCATTAAAGAAAAAATTCTGGGTGCCGTGGCCAGGGATTTGCAACATGTTATTATTCCAAAGCAAAACATGAAAGACTTAGAAGATGTACCTAAAGATTTACTCAGTAAAATTGCTGTACACCCTGTCACACATATTGATGAAGTATTACCGCTGGCCTTTCCTGAATAAGGCTTGATAATAGTATAAAAAAAGGGAAGAGATTTTCAATCTCTTCCCTTTTTTTATGTCTAAAATGAAACCTCTGTACAAGTATTTTTTTGTACTGTAGTAAAAAAATACTACTTCTATGTAAATCGTCGTGTACAAACAAAAGGCACGAAAACAGTCATTTAACGGGCAAACAAAGCTCGCCCTATTTCTGATTTATCGGCAGCATTGCCTGTCATCAACGTTCTGAATAATGCCGAAATATTTATTTTAACAAAGATTCCCAATGGCGCGTTTCAAACCAGTAGTGACGGCGTTCTTTAAGCCAGCCTTCGGCTTCTGTCATAAGAATCCAAGCATTAAGAGCATTTATGGTATCTGCATCTCCTTTGCGCACAGCTATACTGATAGGCTGTGGGTACAGATTTTTTTCGTCAAAAGCATGGCGAATATTTTCAGGATCTTTCGCCACTTCAATGGTGCCTAAAGGACCAGAACCAAAAACTATATGGGCACGCCCTGAAAGCATTTCTTGTACAGCAGGAGCTTCTTCATCAAAATAGCGAATGGTGGCTTTTGGCAAAGTCAATTTAGCGGCAGTGGCAGCCGTGGTGCCTGTGCGCACAGCCACAATGGTATCCGCATTATTAAAATCTGCAATGGCAGTTTTATCGCCTAACTTTTTCTTAAGCCCCACAGCTTCAATGGTCACATGATCGTAGGGTATGGTAAAATTAACACGTAAGGCACGACCTGGGGTGGGCGACATGCCGCATATAATCATGTCAAATTTACCCGTAAGTAATGCCGGAATAATGCCAGACCAGCGAGTGGGCAAAATTTCCAACTCTAAATCAAAATCTTTGGCAATACGTTTTGCTACATCGATTTCAAAACCTATATATTCCCCTTTTTTATCTTGCATAGCCCAAGGCACAAAAGAAGAGATACCCACGCGCAATGTGCCACGCTCTACAGCTTCTTGCAAAACACCAGTGGGAGCTTTCGCCGCAGCTAAAGAAGATAACGATGTTATGAGCATAACGCAAAGAAAAACAGTAGAACATATACGCCAAGAAAGACTTTTCATAATTTTATCCTTTATCTTGAGCTTTTTTATAAGTTACAGGTTTTGTATCTGTAGCTTTGCCGCAGGTAGAGCAATGACTTTCACCAACCCACAAGACTCCACCACAAAAAGGACAAGGATGTGTATGAGGCGTAGGTACTTTAGCCTGACAATACGAACAGATACTTGCATGCCACGGGATAATACGCAAACAAAAGGGACAAGGGCGAGACAAACCCACTTGTGCCAACTTCGGTAGTGCCAACAGAATAAGCAAAGTTAAAGGAATAAGTCCACAAAAAATTGTCCAAAAAAAGACATTCCTTCCTTTGTTTTGTGATATAACACCACCTAGCACACCGCCAACAAGCATAATTATTAAAATATACATAATATATCAGCCTAGTAAAAAATTCTTTGTAAGATTCTGCCCATGGAATAGAGTAAAGCTTTTAAAATGTTGTTCCTTATTAGTACGTCCAAGAAAAAAAGCTAACACCTCAGCACAATGAATTGTACAGGAATTTCAATACACTATTAAGCAAAAAGCGCTGTAGACATATAGCGCTCTGCTGAGTCACACACAAAGGTAACTATGCGCTTGCCTTTCATGCAAGGTTGTGCGGCTAGTTTTAGCGCAGCACTCACATTGGCCCCCGAAGAGATGCCGCAGCTTATACCTTCTTTCTTTTGCAAAAGGCGCGAAGTTTCTATGGCAGCTTCTGTATGTACCGTCAAAATCTCACTGATTAATTCAGGACGTAAAATACTAGGAATAAAATTGGCGCCTATGCCTTGAATACCATGAGAACCGCTTTTTTCTTGTGAAAGTAAAGGGGACTCTTCCGGTTCCACAGCTACCAAGCGTATAGCAGGTATTTTCTCGCGCAAGTACATGCCGCACCCCATGAGCGTAGACCCCGTACCCACACCTGCCACCAAGGCATCAATATGTTGTCCTAATTCTGCAAGAATTTCTGGCCCTGTATTTTCATAATGAGCATGCACTGCATGTGGATTAGTAAATTGACTTGGCATAAAAGCATTTTTTGTCTGTGCAAGAACCTCCTCAGCCATAAGCACCGCACCACTCATGCCTTCATGTGCAGGGGTAAGAATAAGCTCTGCCCCATAACCTTGCATGAGCTTACGCCTTTCTAAGCTCATACTCTCTGGCATAACAATAACGCAACGTATACCTAGGGTAGCCGCAATCATAGCCAAGGCAATACCTGTATTGCCACTTGTGGGCTCCACAATAATGCCGTCACGCTGTAGCGCACCTTCACCCAATGCTTTTTCTATCATATGCTTAGCAATACGATCTTTAATGGAGCCACCGGGGTTATGGCATTCTAGCTTTACATAAATTTCGCACGCTGTGGTATTTATGTGTTGCAAAAGTACAACAGGTGTATTACCAATACTTTCAAGAAGAGTGTTTTTCATGGATGTCCATACTATTTTAACATGTTACATGGTTTATATTTATTACAAAACCCATCATTTTTTTATGAAACAAAAAACGCAGTGCCATTATATCAAAAAATAAATATGTGAACAAGTCGAAAAAGTTTACCTTTTTTATTTGAGCCCTTTAATTTTCA
>CAZBDD010000167.1:0-4401 GCA_964490475.1 uncultured Desulfovibrionaceae bacterium | reverse complement strand
AATCCTTAGTGTTGCCTTGGCCTAAGGATGCGCGACCAAGCATCGCTATTTATGATGGTGATACCAGCGATCACTTTCGGCGTAAAATACGTAATAGCCCTCCACATATTCTTATTACTACACCGGAAATGCTACATTTAGGAATTGTGCCTCACCATGAGCAATGGAGCACCTTCTTTGCAGGGCTTACTCATATTGTGGTAGATGAGGCACACACCTATCGTGGCGTTTTAGGGGCGCATATGGCGCAATTGTTTCAAAGGGTACAGCGTATCGCAGCTCGTTATGGTGGGCGTCCGCTTTTTGCTTTGTGTACGGCCACAGTGGGCAATGCCCAAGAGCTGGGGCAAAATCTTTTGGGAGCAGGGCATACACCGCAAGTGGTGGATAACTCTGGTGCTCCTCAAGGTCAGCGGCATTTTATTTTTTTGAATCCGCATGATAGCCCTGCCACAGCCGCCATAGGGCTTTTAAAAGCAGCTTTAGTACGAAATTTGCGAACTATTGTGTATTGCCGCTCGCGCCGTATGACAGAGCTGATCTCTTTGTGGGCTTTAGGAGACGGTAAAACTGGTAAAGAAGATACCAATCCTTGGAAGGGTAAAATTTCTGCCTATAGAGCTGGTTTTTTGCCGGAAGAACGCAGGGACATTGAGCAAAAAATGCATTCGGGGCAATTGCTGGCGATTATTTCTACTTCTGCTTTGGAATTGGGCATTGATATTGGCTCCTTGGATGTATGTATATTGGTGGGCTATCCCGGCAGTGTCATGTCTACTTTGCAGCGCGGTGGGCGCGTGGGGCGCGCACAACAAGAGTCTGCTGTGGTGTTAGTTGCAGGTGAAGATGCGCTGGATCAATATATTGTGCGTCATCCAGAAGAATTTTTTTCGCGTCCGGCTGAAAAAGCTGTAATCAACGTGCATAATTCTGTCATATTAGAAAAGCATCTTGTATGTGCCGCGGCAGAAATGCCTTTGCGTCCGCAAGATAGAGATGCTTTGTGGTTACAAAATCCCTCTGCGCAGACGGCCTTGCAGGCTTTATGTGTACAAGGACAATTATTGCAAAGTGCCGATGGGCAAGAATATTTGAGCTCTCGTAAAAGGCCACAGCGGCATGTTGACTTACGCGGACAAGATGGCGGAAGTGGATATACTATTGAAGATATGCAAGGTGCAGTTATTGGCACTGTGGATGCTTTACGTGCTTTAAAAGAAACTCATCCCGGTGCTTTGTATTTGCATCGCGGGCAAAGTTATGAAATTCAAGAGTTAGATATGGGAGCAAAGCGTATTGTGGCCAAACCACGCCATGCTTCTTGGTTTACACGAGTTCGCTCGCAAAAACACACAGATATTTTAGAGGTTAAAGGGCAAAAATCTTTATTTTATACGTCTGGAGATGATAAAGGCGCTGCGCAAGTTTATTGGGGACGATTACGCATTACAGAGCATATCACAGGGTATGAAAAACGTGCAGTCAGCGGTAACACTTTGCTTTCTATTACTGCTCTTGATTTTCCCCCTGCCATATTTGAAACCGAAGGCATGTGGATAAGTATACCTGATGGCGCAAGATTGGCCATGGAAGAAAAATATCTCCATTTTATGGGTGCCATTCACGCCATAGAACATGCCGCTATTGGTTTACTTCCTCTTTTGGTAATGGCAGATAGAAATGATTTTGGGGGTATCTCTACACCAATGCACGGCCAAGTGGGTTTGCCTGCCATATTTATTTATGACGCTTTACCTGGTGGCGCTGGACTGTGCAGACAAGCCTTCCATGATGCTCAGCGACTTTTTTCCACTTCTTTACAGGCAATGCAAATGTGTGCCTGTAGTGACGGCTGCCCTTCTTGTGTGCATTCTCCTAAATGCGGTTCTGGTAATAGACCTATAAGCAAAGAAGGGGCAGTGCAACTTTTACAAGCTCTATTTTCAATGAAATTCAATGAAATTCAACTAAAAGACATAAAAATTCAGCCTGTTGAAAAAAAGATAGTAAACGTGACGTCAAAAAAAACTCAACGATATATGGTTTTTGATGTAGAAACACGGCGATCTGCCGCAGATGTGGGAGGTTGGCATAAAGCGGCTAAAATGGGGGTAAGTATTGCTGTGCTTTATGATAGCCAAGATAATACTTTTAGGCATTATACACAGGATGATTTGCAAGATTTTTTCCGTCTTATACAACAAGCTGATTGTGTCATCGGTTTTAATCACAGACGTTTTGACTATACTGTGTTGCAGCCTTATTGCCCCTTCGATTTGAAAAACTTACCTTCACTTGATTTATTAGAAAAAGTGAAAGAAAGGTTAAATTATAGAATTTCTTTGGATAATATTGCTACAGCCACTTTGAATATAGCTAAAAGTGCTGACGGCTTGCAGGCTTTGCAGTGGTGGAAAGAGGGAAAGTTAGACGAAATAGCCAAGTATTGTCAAAAAGATGTTGAAATTACAAAGGACGTTTATGAGTTTGGAGCTGAGCACGGTTATATATTGTTTACTAATAAAGCTAAGCAGAAAGTGCGTTGTCCAGTGAACTTTTCTTTATAAAAAAAACTCAAGCTAAGATGAGAGATCTTAGCTTGAGTTATAACATTATGTTATGAAAATATATTGAAAGACTGCTATTTTGCTGCTTCCATAGCACTTACAAGAGCATCGGCTATTTCGCCCTTGGCGTTTTCTTTACAAAATTTTTCAAGAGCAGTAGCAAATTTTTCAATTTTTGCATCATCAAAAACTTCGCCTTCTTGCATGGCAACTGTGTAGCCATGGAACCAGAAAATCATATGGGGTTTAGATGCGCCCAAGGCATTGTAGTGTTCACAAGTAAATTTGTTAAGATCCACTGGCGCTGCTTGAGCGTCTTGTGCTGCCATAAAAGGCACTACCAAAAGGGCTGCCATAACAACAAAGCTACCCAAGATTTTTTTCATGTTCATAGTAATTCTCCTTAAAAAGTATGAAGTGTATAATACGCTACATCAGCTAAATAGCAAGTAGTCGCTGTAAAAAAAATTTTTTGTGCTGTGTAAAGAATATAGATTGTAAGGTAAAAAAAATATCCCCAAAAACCCAGAATTTTGAGGATATTTTAAAACTTTATTGAACTTGTTTGTGCAGATGATTATCGAAAAGATAAAAAATCTGCACAAACACAGGGTTATATTTAGCCGCCGATGAGGTTCATGGCCATACGGGGCATGGAGTTTGCTTGACCAAGCATGGCAACAGCAGATTGGGTAAGAATTTGGTTACGCACAAAGTTGGTCATTTCCATGGAAACGTCCACGTCAGAAATGCGCGATTCTGCAGCAGCCATATTTTCAGACTGAATTGTCAAGTTATCTACAGTTGCTTCTAAGCGATTTTGCAAGGCACCAATATGTGCTCTGATTTTATCCTTAGATACAATAGCGTCTGTAACGGCCACAAGCGAAGCTTGCGCTTGTGATTGTGTAGACACGGTATGGCCAGCATCTGCGGCACTTTCGCTACCAAGGCCCAAAGCAGAAGCAGTACTATTACCAATGCGGATGTAGTAATAATCTTGTGCTGAGTCATTTAATGAACCAAAGTGTACAAGCAAGGAGCCTGTAGATGTGAGCTCGTTACCGTTGTGGTTACCAGAAAGGGTACCATCAATCAATTTTACGCCGTTAAAGTCGGTAGCATTGGCAATACGTGTGATTTCAGAGGCAATTGCCTGATATTCTGATTCAATCATCAAACGCTGTGTTGAGTCATAAGTACCGGTAGAGGCTTGTTCAGCTAACTCTTTCATACGAATGAGCTGAGCGTCGATAACACCAAGGGCGCCGTCTGCCGTTTGCAATAAAGAAATGGCATCGTTGGCGTTACGCACACCTTGATTCAAAGCCGTAATATCAGCACGCATGAGTTCGCGAATGGCAAGACCTGCAGCATCATCGGCAGCGCCAGTGATGCGCATACCAGATGATAAACGTGAAGTTGAGGTGCTTAAGTTGCCATAGTGACTGGTTAAATTGTTTGCAGAATTCAGGGCCATTGCATTGTGATTAATTGTAAGTCCCATAACATTCCTCCGTGAATGTTTGACAGCCTAGTGGAGCTTTATGCACGATTGCTTCCTTGCAATCTTCCACTGACAGTGCTCCTAAGGAGCATGTAATTACGATAGCGCTGTACACGCCAAACCCAATAAACGTCTGGGTGCGTTTAGTACAGGCGGTAAAATTTACCTAGTATACCTGTACATATAATGTCAAGCAAAATATATACCGAAATGAAGAAAAAATGCAAGTGGTAATTGTGATTAAAATTTAAATAGAAAGCGATAGCTTTTTCAGAGTGCTGACAAAGTCAGCGCGATCGATAAATCAAGAGTAGGTGCAATTTATTT
>CAZBDD010000166.1:0-4465 GCA_964490475.1 uncultured Desulfovibrionaceae bacterium | reverse complement strand
GCACCTACACTTTTATCGGGTAGGGTAATTTTCATAATACTTCCTCATGGTCGTCATAAGAGTATTTTTTGTGGAACAAAAAACACTTACTATAACGCATAAAACGTACAAAATAAGTATGAAATAAAGGCGTTTACAGAAAATGTAAACGACGAGGATAGTCCTCAGGCATAAATGCCTACAAACCATAACCATATAGAGGGTCTGTGGAGTATTAAGGAGTAACTTATTTAAAGTGTTACTCACACGCGTAATTGCGTCATTAATTCTTATTCACAGAAAACAATATTGTCAAGTATTTTTTGTTTTTTTTATATTTTTAAGCCTTACACGCATTTTTTTGTGAAGAAACTATTGACTAATTTACTTCCCCCAAAAAAAAATGCACAAATACTACTTTGTAATAGATAAACAATTAAAAGTTTCTAATTTAAGGTCTGTAATAAGCTTTTGTGACTGTTCAGAAAAGTCCGAGGTATGTTGCTGCTGTATATGTTGTATCCAAGCGGCATTGTCTTTCCACACTTCAAAAGCCATAATTTGATTAGGATTTTCTTTACTTAAATGTACGGAATTAAACAAACAGCCTTGCTCATCCTTGTTTTTTGCAAAGAAATCTTGCATAACTTCTTTAAGCTCCATCATTTTACCTTCATGGGCGGTGGTAATCCCTAAAATGGATATTTGTTTTTCCAGTGAAGCTTGATTTCCATAATGGTATATGCCGTACGAGCCGCTCAATTGCTTATAGGTATCAAAATGAAAGTCCTCAAAGTATTTTAGTGATTCCCTATAGAATTTTTGCACGTGCTCTGAATTGAAATGGGCCGTCCAAATTTTTTCATTGTCCCAGATTTCGTAATTAAGAAAAAAATTTTTTTTCTTGGTGCATACTTGTAAGGTACTCATCTCACAGCCTGGCACTTTGTTATTGCCATGAAAAAAATTCACTAAACTATTGTGCGCTTCGGAGATTTTATCTTCCAAAGCGGTACCGAATCCTAACAGTGCAAATCTTTCGGTTATCATATTCACCCTTGTATGTGGAAAAGTTACATGTGATATACTATCTGTGAGGTATACTTATTTTGTACAAGAGATACCTTATTTTTTGTTGTGAAGTCAATAAAATTTTTTTATTTAAAATGATATGTTTAGGTTATATAGACATGCTTTAGTCTTCTTCTTTATGGACGGCACCTTATTAAACAAGGTAGTAAACGGGTTTTGAAGGGGCTGGGGGAGCTTTTTGACGCTAACAAATTTTTTTAACTTGCTTTATACTTTAATGTAACGTATGTTAATGAATGGTTTATTTGGTAAATTATGCTTTTTATGGCATAATTTGGACTTATGTCTTTTTAGGGATTTTTCTCTATTTCACAGTACTAATTGCCTTTTGTGAATAGGTAGACCCCTTAAAGACAATGCAATATTGCATAGTTAATGAAAGTTTTGGGAGAGTTTTTTATGAAACGACTTTTGCTTTTCTCTTTATCTGCGTCTCTTGTGCTTATGTCTTCTTTTGCTTTTGCAGCTGAAAAGCGCCTTACTATGGGTACTGGCGGAACAGCTGGCGTTTATTACCCCTTGGGCGGTGCCATTAGCCAGATTATAAGCAACAAAAGCGATGGTGCTTTTTCTGTGACAGCGCAAACTACTGGTGCTTCCGGTGAAAATATGCGTCTTATTGAAGCCAACGAAGTAGACTTGGCTATTTTGCAAAATGATATAGCTCACTCTGCTTTTAATGGTATTGAGCCCTTTAAAACTAAGCTTGGCAAAGTGCGTGCCATTGGTCGCTTATACCCTGAATACTTGCATGTAGTTGCTAGCACAGATAGCGGCGTTAAAAAATTTGAAGACTTTAAGGGTAAAAAAGTTTCTGTTGGAGCACGTGGCAGTGGCAATGAAGCAAATTGTCGTCAAATTTTCTCCTTTTATGGTCTTGACTATAAAAACATAGACCCCATGTTCTTGCCTTATGGCGAAACCGCTGATCAATTTAAAGATCGTAACGTTGATGGCTTCATTTTTACCATTGGTACACCAAACCCCGCCATTCAAGACATTACCACCGCGCAAGAAGTGAACTTCATTCCTCTTGATGGTGAAAAAGCCGATGCTGTTGTAGCTAAATTTCCTTACCTTGTGAAAGACGCTATTCCTGCCAAGACATACAAAGGACAAGACAATCCTGTGCCTACTTTGTCTGTGCAAGCAATCTTAGTAGTGAATGAATCTATGAGTGATGAAGATGCCTATAAAATCACCAAGATTTTATATGAAAACACTGATGCTATTGCTAAAGCTCACAATAAAGGTTCTGAAATTATGACAAGCAAAGCCCTTGATGGTATTACTATTCCTTTCCATCCTGGTGCTGCAAAATATTTGAAAGAAAAAGGCGTTATGAAATAGTATTCGTATGCTATAGGAAACGCTGATTTACTATTATTTTCGTTTCTAGCAACAAAAAAGCATGGCATGGGGGCAACTTCATGCCATATTTTTATGGAAAAGAAAAGCCCGCAATTACTACGGGCTTTTGTCTTTTTAGGGTATGTATTTTATTAAGGCTTTAATTCACCCTCAAACTCACCCTCATAGATATCATGAGTCGTTGTAATATTTAATATGCCGTCGATATCATCACTTTTTACAGTAATAGTTTCATTGCCGGTCATATTCCAGCTCTGAACAGACTCACCAAGGTTATTCGTTACTATAGAAGCATTACCATTACTTACAGTGAAGTTTTGGGGATTTATCTGCCCTGTTCCATTAACCACGGTAAAATTTCCACCTTGAGGGTCTGTTGTAATTAAACTTGCTCCACTGATAGCGCCTGATTTTAAATCAGCTTCAAAAGAAAAGACTCCTTTGCTTTCGTTCTGGTTTATTTGTCCTTCAAAGTCAAATTCACCAGATACTGTCGCTTGCAAATCTGTTTGAAGAAGATTGTCTTGTAATAAAGAAGAATTTAATGAGTCGTCGTCATCAAGGCCGTCTTTTAAATCATCAAAGTCATCGTCTAAGTCTTTTCCTAAATCATTATCTAAATCATCACCAAGGTCGTCGCCAAGGTCGTCATTTAAGTTGTTCCCTAAATCTTTGCTTAGGTCATCATCCAAATCCATATCCGGCATTGTATTTACGTTATTATTGCCTATATCTAGGTTGCCACCGACAGGAGGCTGTAAATTTTCACGCTTAAAACCTTCAGAAGGGGAATTCAAAGAACTATCTAAGTTTATACGAGCTTTATTTAAAATATGTTGGCGCTGTGCATCGTTCATGCGTTCTGGTCCAGAAAGTAATGCGCCGCCAGCACCAAAGAGGGCTCTAAAACCTGCATCAATGGTCGTAGATCCTACAACAACACTTTGACGGATAGAAGAGTTTTCTGTTGAAATTACAGTTCCTTGACTTGTAATTTCAACAGCAAGCGTGGTGCCGCGAATACCCGCTGTAGCTTGTGGCGTGCGCACTTTAAAGGCCGAAGGGTTATTTTTAACTATAACACCGGTAACAAAACGAGCAAAGCCTTTATTAAGAGTGGCATCAAAAGATTTTCTTTGTGCATTGCTATAGTCTGACATGGAGAAAACACTGTTCACACCAATAGTTACCACACTGTCATCATTAAAAATAAGCTGTACTTTACCCGTAGTATTAGTACGCACAATATCATGCACGTGCAGAGAATCTTTTAACGCAAGGTTTTGTGTTTGCCCATTTCGCTCTAGCACGACGCCAGGCTGAATGGCAATAACTTTAGCAATGGCAACAGCATAAGCATTTGCAGGCAAAGATGCAAAAAGTGCCATAAAAGTAAAGAAAAGGAAAAAGCGCATACGTTGTTGCATAAGACCTCCGGAAAATATTTTGCAATAACTTTTCAAAAACTAAAGATGTTTTTAGCATGAAGAAATTCTTAATAAAAAAAATACTATTACTTAATTTTCTACAAAGTATTTTACTATAATGGAAAAGTCAAATTTTAATCAAAAAAAAGGGATTCCTTTTTAAAGAATCCCTTGTATAATAAATAGTTAAAAGATTATTTTGCTTTCCCCACAGATTGTAAAACATTTACTGTATATTTGCTTGGTAAAAACTGAGCAATGGCTTCTTGCACTTTATCAGCACCGCTTACATGCACCACATTGCCAAGCCCAGCAGAGGCACAATAAAGCCCCACATTTTGATACATAGACCCTACATGCATATTACCGTAGGCATCGCTTTTGGCATCGCCACCCTCTGTAGCCATAATAAGCATAACCGGTCCTTTCATTATATTGGAAAGATCGACTTCTGCAATTTTGTGCAAACCATGACTTTCAGCATTATAAATAAATAAAGCCCCTTTTGTAGCCACATATAAAGAAACATTTTGTTTATTTCTAGCTGTAGGTATGGTGTGTTTGCCATCAGCTCTATTAACACCCCATGCAGCCCA
>CAZBDD010000165.1:0-4512 GCA_964490475.1 uncultured Desulfovibrionaceae bacterium | reverse complement strand
TTTATATATCAAGAGAAAAAAATATGCACAACAATGAGATTCTACATCTATTACAGGCTGTGGCTCAAGGACGAATTTCTGTAGAAGAAGCTTTAGAAAACAAGAGCTTAAAAAATCTACAACATAACAGCAATGCATCGCCTCAAGAACGCATTTCTGCTCAAAGCATACAAGATACGCTCTGTGGCCTAAGTCTTGATACACAACGTAAGGCTCGTACAGGCCTTGGAGAAGTGGTATTTGCCCCCAATAAAAGTCCTGCGCAACTTATTTCTGCCATTGAAAATTTACATAGCCAAGGCCCAGTGCTAGTAACACGCCTCAGCGATATTCAGCAAAACATCTTACAAAAGCACTTTCCGCAAGGTTCCATTTTTGAAGAAGCACGCCTTTTTAGCCTTGGCCACCCATTTCTTGTTGCCTCAGCACAAAATCCGTGGCCAACAGAAGGACAAGCCATAGTTATTTCTGCCGGAGGTGCTGATAGACCCGTGGCTTTAGAAGCTTTTGGCGCTTTACAGTTTTGGGGTATACATGCTGGATTTATAGCTGATGTGGGTGTGGCTGGCTTACACAGATTAAGTGTTCACGTGCCTGCCCTGCAACAAGCCAAAATAATTATTGCTGTGGCCGGCATGGAAGGAGCCCTACCCGGCATAGTCGCCGGCTTTGTACATAGTCCGGTAGTAGCTGTGCCTACATCTGTAGGCTATGGTGTGGGCGAAAAAGGACGCGCGGCTCTTTCCTCCATGCTGTGCTCTTGCGTGCCCGGCATTGCCGTTTGCAATATAGATAACGGTTTTGGCGCCGCCGCATTTGCTGCAAAACTATTATTACAAAATACATGATATACCCCTTCTAGACAGTGTACATTTAAACAAAAGCAAGTAAACAATTGTTTTTTCTGGGGGAAACTTTTGCTAGCGCCAAAAAGTTTCCCCCAGACCCCCTTCAAAACGCGCCACGCATCCTCTTTTCTTGACAAGTAAATTTTTCCTTTGTATGACTTGGGCGTGTTTAATCAGTTCGCTTAAGTTGCGTCTCTTTTTCAGCAAAATATTACAATTCCTTGGAAAAACAAGGACATAAAGGAATGTATGGAAACCACTGTACCTATATTATCACTTATTGAAACATGGAAAATTGTTGTTTTCATGATTGTTGTTCTTTTCTTTTTATGGTTTGATCTGCACAGCCATAATGAAGACAAACCCATTACCGCTAAAAACTCTTTATTGTGGACAAGTCTTTGGGTAACACTTTCCCTCATGTTTGCCGGGTATATTGCCTATTCTTTTGGGGCTACCCCTGCCCAATTCTTCTTGGCTGGCTATTTGCTTGAACTGTCTTTAGCTGTGGATAACCTTTTTGTTATTATGGCTATTTTCACATCTTTTGGCGTAAAAGATGAATATCAGCACCGCGTGCTTTATTATGGTATTCTTGGTGCACTTGTTATGCGCCTTATCTTTATTGTGGCAGGCACCTCCCTTGTGGAGTATTTTGGAGCCTATGCCTTAGGTGTTTTTGGTGTATTCATTCTTTGGACTGCCTTTAAGATGTGGCAACATATGGGCGCAGAAAATAAAGAAATTGAAGATTTTTCCCAGCACTGGGCAGTGCGCATGACGCAGCGCTTTATACCTATTCATCCGCACATTGAAGGTCATAATTTTTTTGTACGCGTTGATGAAAACGGCATAGTGCACAAAGAGCAAGGTCGCTTTAAAGCTACCCCTCTTTTTCTTTGCTTAATAGTAGTAGAAATTTCAGATGTGCTTTTTGCCTTTGACTCTGTGCCAGCTATTATTGCTATCACTACCGACCCCTTTATTGTTTACACATCGAATATCTTTGCCATTTTAGGTTTACGCTCCATGTATTTCTTATTGGCGGCTGCTAAGCGCTATTTACGTCATTTAGAAAAAAGCGTCATTGCCATCCTTGTTTTCATCGGCATAAAAATGATGCTTATGGTAACAGGAACCATACATATGCCAGCCATGGTAAGCCTTGGCGTAGTGGGTAGTTTGCTATTTCTTGGTATTGCCGCTTCATTTATTCCGCAAAAGAACAAAGAAGACGCTGAGTAACATACACACTTTGATTTTACAGAACCATACTTAAAGAAACACTGACACAATTGCTTTTTGGGAAGAGATAGTCTGAAAGGGGAAAAAATTAATCAGTGTTTTCTTAGAAATTTGCGCCACAGGTCTACCTAAAAATAGCTTGATGGCGCATTTTTTTAACAATTTATTTAAGAAAAATTTTTTAAAGGATACAATGCAAGGAAAAATATATTTTATTGGCGCAGGCCCAGGGGACCCTGAGTTATTAACCCTTAAGGCGCACAGACTCATGGCTGAGGCAGATTTGCTTCTTTATGCTGGATCTCTTGTACCTACTGTTTCTTTACAGGCGGCAAAAACCGAGGCACAAGTGGTAGATTCGTCCTCGTTGACTCTTGAGCAATGCCACACCCTTATGCGGAAAGTGGCTCTTGATGGGGGGATTGTGGCACGCATACACACAGGTGACCCTTCCCTTTACGGAACCATTGCCGAACAAGCCAGACTTTTAGAAGACGACGGCATAGAATATGAAATTGTGCCCGGTGTCACTTCTGCCTGCGCGGCGGCTGCGGCGGCAAAAATATCTTTTACCATCCCCGAAGTCACACAGTCTTTAGTGCTTACGCGCATGGAAGGGCGGACTCCCATGCCGAAAAAGGAAAGCATAAGCAACTTTGCCGCTCTAGGGTGTTCCATGGCCGTATATTTATCTGCAGGGCATGCCCAGCAATTACAAGAGCAAGCTTTATGTCATCTGCCAGAAGACACATTGGTTCTCTGTGCCTATAGAGTGGGCTGGCCAGAACAGAAACTTGTGTGGACAAGCTTAAATTCTTTGGTAAAAACAGTGCAAAAACATAACTTTACACGACAAACCCTGTTTTTATTACTGCCGGGACAACAAGCACAACCCACATATTCCCGCCTCTATGCCGCAGACTTTTTACACGGTTGGCGGCAAGAGTAATTTTTTCTTTTCATTGTAGCCAATGTACCGTATACTGCCACATGTTTTAGTGTGGCCTAACAGGAATAGCCACAAAGCTTAGAGGCTTTCTTATTCTTAAAAGGCATACTGTTCATATACTATTTTAGGAAGATGTATCCCAGATACACCAATCAGTATACTATATACAGCGTACTCTTACCCAAAAGGATTCTTTTGTGCAACAACGTTCCGATGATCCCTTAATTATGCTCTGGCCCTTGCTTGCATCCTTGGCAGGGTTGGCTTTTTGTGCATGGACAGCCTATGGAAACACTATAGACATTTGCATTTCTGCAGGGTGCGGCGTTAGCAAAGACATGTCCATAGGCGGTATTTCGCTATGGTGGTTTGGCTGTGCAGCTTTTGCCATTTTAGTGGTACTTTCCTTTAGCGGGCGTCCTCTCTTGGGTGCTGTGGTGGCAGGCACATGCCTTGTGGCAGATGTAGGCTTTTTAGTGCTCATGCTTTTAACAGCATCTTGTCTTTCTTGCCTTATTGTGGCGGTCTTTTTTGCCTTAGTCTATACTGCTTTTCGGCATACTGGAAGAAAACCCGACGAGATTGTAAGCCGTTCTTGGCTGGTTTTTGTATGGATTTTATTAATGATTGCTAACTTAGGCAGCATGCTACGGGAAAACATTATGCCTTGGGCCATAAAAGATGCCGAAAATTCCACCGTACATGTATATTTTTCCCCCACCTGTCCTTCATGCCTTGACGCCGTATCCGCTTTAAGCACTTCGGCGGGAGCAGCATTTTTTCCCGTTTCTAAAGGGGAAGAAGACATTGCTTATCTTGCACGCATGTATTCTTTTCTTGAGCAAGGTAGCAACATAGCCGACGCTTTAGCTTTAGCGCGCGAAAGTACCGATAAGCCAGAAGACTTTGGTATTTTTTCAGAAATACTTTTACGCTTTAGACTTCTTGTGAATGGTTCTTACTTGGCACGAAATGGCATAGAAGTGGTACCTGTAATAGAATATAAAGGCTTGCCGGGCTTTTTAGCAGGAAGTTCTGCTAAGAAAATGCCCACCGCCACAAATACAAAAAACAATACACCCCCCTCTACAGCACAAAGTAGCTCTGCGCATATTCCCAGAGTTTTGGGCCGATTGGCACCGGGAACAGTGGTGGTTCCTCAAGGCAAAGAACCAGAGCTATTTTTAGGCAATGGCTCCTTTACCTATACAGGACAGGAACAGAACAGTAAGAATTCAGGTGGCGTTCCTCCTTTGGGGTCCAGCACCATTATTTCAGGTAATAATGCCTCTTCCGTACCTGTAGATATGGGCGTTGTGGGCGCCTGTGGTGGAGCTAACACGCCTCCTTGCCCTCAATAGAAAGCAGCATTTCTGTCAGGGGAGTTTTTTAGCAAGAAAAGACTCCCCTGATTTAAAATATTATATATAACATTCATGAGCCACAAGCTGTAAATACTCTGCTTGTAAA
>CAZBDD010000164.1:0-4522 GCA_964490475.1 uncultured Desulfovibrionaceae bacterium | reverse complement strand
ATTGGCTACAATTGGCAGCCAAAGCCCCCTGTACCAATATAGATCCTTATTTTTTACAACAAGAACAAATGCAAGCACTCTTTATGCACGCATGGCAACAAAAAAAAAGTTTTTTCCCGCCTGATTATTCTTCACCTGCTTCTTCTACCCAAGGCGCTACCCCCTATGGCCTAGCCCTGCTCGAAGGCAATCGCGGCCTCTTTGATGGGCATGACATCTACGGCTCCTGCTCCACAGCAGAAGTGGCGCGCGCTTTATCTTCTCCTGTAATTTTATCTTTAGATATCACCAAAATGACCAGAACCTCGGCGGCACTCATACAAGGCATGACACATTTTGAAAAAAATGTGCACATAGCCGGTGTTGTGCTCAATCAAGTGGGTTCGCAGCGCCATGAAAACATTGTACGCAAATCCATCGAGCACTATTGCGACATTCCTGTTTTGGGAGCCATCCCCCGCTTAAAAGAAAATCCTCTGCCAGAACGTCATATGGGCTTATGCCACAGTGACCCAAACCACGTACACACCATGCTTGATGCTTTGGGAGACATTGTACAACAATACTGTGACGTGCAGCGTATTTTTTCCTTGGCTCAGGCTGCCCCTGCCCTGCCCCCCGCAGCACCTTTTTGGGCAGAAAACAGCATTAAAACTTCTGAAAAAATTCGCATAGGCTACATCTATGATGCAGCTTTTTGGTTTTACTATGCCGAAAACCTTGAAGCTCTCGTCCGTCAAGGCGTGGAGCTTGTGCCCCTCTCCATACTGGATTCCAGTCCATGGCCACAAGATTTACACGGTTTATATATAGGAGGAGGCTATCCCGAAGAATTTGCCCATGACATTAGCCTTTCACCACATTTACGTTATATTAAAAAATATTCTGAACAAAACATGCCTATCTATGCAGAATGCGGTGGTTTTATGCTCTTAGCTCATGCTCTCATTAGAGATGGTAAAAGTCACACCATGACAGGAATTTTTCCTGTCAGCACAGAATTTTTCCAAAAGCCGCAAGGTCTCGGCTATGTGGAAGCCACCATTTGCCAAGAAAATGCTTTTCACCCTCAAGGCCAAAGTTTACGCGGACATGAATTTCACTATTCTACATGTAAAACCGACCCTGATGAAAGCCTTGCTTTTTGTTTACACCTAAAGAAAGGAAAAGGTATGGGGCTTTTTTCTCAGCCAGAGACAGAAAAAACAAAAAATGGCGACGGCTTATTTGTGCGTAACACCTTTGCGTCTTATACGCATATTTTTGCGCCAACCTGTCCGTGGTGGGCAGAAAACTTTGCACAGCTAGCAAAAGACTGGAAAAAGAACAACGGAAAAATCATATGCTAGAGCGTGCTCACTATAGTTTTTTTTGGCAAAGATACACGCAAGAGCTCATGCAATGGCAACAAGGAGCACTTATACCAGAAACAGGCACTGTAACGCCCATAGGAGCAAAAACATTAAGCTCACTAGAGGAAAAGAGCATTACACGCGCGGCTACCATGGCTTTTACCAAAAAAACACCTTGGTTTATACTTTTAGGCACCAATGTTTTACATGTGCACAAACTTCTGCAAGAGTTGCGACAATGGCCTTCCTTTACCCAACTCGTGATTTTAGAAGATGACAGCACTAAAATACTGTCTTTTCAAAAAAAACTCATCGAAGTAATGGGGAAAATGCCAAACAATGTGCATATTCTCACAGATTCATCCCCTTGGGCTCTTTTGCTTATGACCACAGCCCTTGGCCTAGAGCCAGAGCAATGCTCTCTTATTTTTTGTGAACCACCGGCCATGCGCAGTCGTTGTTTGCAGCAATGGCGCAAGCTCTTTCTTGGGACGCGCAAAGAAATTCCTGTAATACAAGAAGAGGTAGCTTCTTTAAGTTTACATGTTATTATGCACCCCGACGAACCGCACAAAGAAGATTTTTTTGCTCATATCCCCTCGTGGATTAAAGAGGTACTCGTGCTTTGGGACGCGCCGTCTTCAAGCCATATAGCCCCCTTTCCCTGTGCGGCTCCTGTTCGTCATTTTTATCGTCCTTTACAAGGAGATTTTGCGGCACAGCGCAATACTCTTTTGACACACAGTACAGGGAAGTGGATTTTTTACTTAGATGCAGATGAACGCCTTGAACCTTCATGTTGGGAAAATATCAAACATTTAATGCAAAAATCTTATGGTGGCGGTGTACTTTTTGTGCGCATGACTTTTGAAGGTGATGACCAACATATTCGCATAGGGTACGGACTATGGCCAGATATACAATTGCGTCTCTTCCCTCATGAGCAAGGGGTACATTTTGCGGGCAGTGTGCATGAACAAGTGCACGGGCTTCAAGGCGCCCCTCTTCTTTCTTTATCCATACCTATTTGGCATTACAGCCACATACATAAAACTCCAGAAGAGCTGCAAAAACGCTTAGATATTTTTAATACTGCCGGAAAAATAAAGCATCAACTCAGTGCCGCCTACCCTGCTTTACCCAAGGATTTCTTTTATGCATGGCAAAAGCATGTAGGACACAACCTTGCATTGCGCTTGCCTATCTAAAGAAAATATCATATAATTTGCTTCTTTATATTTTTTGGAGCTATATACCTCATGAAAATAACTTGTCCTCAATGCGAATTTAGCCGCGAAGTTGCAAAAGAAAAAATGCCTTCCGGTTCTTTTATGGCGACCTGCCCTCAGTGCCAGCATCGTTTTAAAATAGAAAACAATAGAGATACTTTACGCTCAGACGCATCCTCTTCAAACAATGAACATAAGCCCAAGCACGGCGACTCCTTTTCACAGCAAAACACTACAAATTCAAGCCCACAACAGGCATCGCAGAATAAAGCATCTCAACAAGAAAATAAGGATGAGCACAAGGCTAACCCTTTACAACAGCAAGTACAAAATCATCAAGAACACACAAGCGAACAAACGGAAAACACTGCACAAGAACACGACCCAAGCCTTGCTTTCGCATTAGAAAACCCTTGGGATAGCCCAGAAAAATATGGATACTTCAGCGCATTTTACCAAACTGTCATGCGTATTCTTTTTTCTGCACCTCGTTTTTTCTTTGGGCTTACAGCCCAAAGCCCTATGCAACGCGCTTTTTTATTTTATTGTATTATTTCTATTTTACAAATTACTTTTGAGCGCTTTTGGGGTGGTGTTATCAGCGCTAGTTTAACGCCGCTTGCTGCCAACGACCCAAACTTGCAAGTCTTGTTAACTTTTTTAAACCCTAAAGGCTCTTATTTACTAATCATTCTTCTTGGAACAGCCTTTAGCATTATAGAACTCATCTTTAGCGCGGCCATATTTACCCTTCTTTTTAATTTCATCGCTTCTGATAAAGGTAGCTACGGCCTGTTTTTTCAAATAGTTGCCTATAGTTCTGCCCCTATGCTCTTATGCGTGGTTCCCCTGCTTGGCAGCGGTGTAGGTTTTGTGTGGAGTATTGCCACCACATTGATTGGTTGTCGCTATGCTTTGCGACTTGATTGGCCAAGAACGCTTCTTGGCGTATTACCTATATATATAATAGGTTTATACATTGCCTTGAAGCTTATGACAGGATGGTAACAAAAGAATACACGCATCTTTTTTAACCATAGCTGACTATAATCGCTTATCCTTTTTTAGGAGGCAGTGCATATGAAAATTTTTTCTCGCTTACGTCTTTTTTGGAGAGAATTGCGCAAAAGGCAACAATATTCTCATATTGTCGCCCCTAAAAACATTGGCGAAGAAGCCCAAAAGCTTATGCATTTGGTAGAAATTTCTTTGCGACAGGGCTACTTGTCAGGGGAAGAGGCACATCATTTGCAAACGTTACAAGAAGAAATGGGAAGACTCATTATTTTGACAGAAAAAGAAGAGTTTCACCGTTTATCTGTGGATAGGCGTTTATCACTGCACGAAAGCTTGCAGCGTTCTCAACAAAAACTACTGGTCACCATACATGGAGCAGAAGCTCCCACCGAGAGGATACAATGAAAAATATCTTTTTTACTGCGCTGTTTTCATTATGCATTGTAACTGTTGCGTCCTGCGTGCCTGTGGGAAATCATCCCACACTTAGCTTGCATGGCGAAACAGCCGCAACGCCACTTCATCTTATTTCTGACGCACCTGTGGCTGTAAGCCCCATCCGGGTTTATGTGCAGCCCACCGTACACCCCACCACTCCCCTAAAGGGACTTTTTGTTCCTTTGCGCGTCACTCAAGATATGGCTAGTCCAAAACACACCAGCTATAATTTAAGCCGTCAAATATATCAAGTATGGGTAGCTCAAAAAGCTTTTGCAGCGTTAGAATACGACGATAGCGTCATTCCCTTTCAAGTAACTGACGCTCTTCGCCATGCTCGCGCCCGCGGAGCCAATGTTTTGGTGGGCGGCTATATATCACATTTTCTTGACGGTGGCACATCTGGCACATCTTCTGTTTCTATTCAAATTGAAATATACGAAGTGGCTTCCGGCAACATGATTTGGTCCATGGGGCAAGGAGCCA
>CAZBDD010000163.1:0-4559 GCA_964490475.1 uncultured Desulfovibrionaceae bacterium | reverse complement strand
CGCTATTTGAAAGCCCTGTGCGCACCAACAATGCTACCCTCTTTTCCACTTACAAATCTATTTTGGACGAACAAGGTAAGCCGGTGCAAACATTTAAAGCAAGAATAAATACTCAAAGATTAGAATCAAAAGAATTTATGGTGCGCCAAGCCACAGCCCATGCAGAAAGTTCACATGTGCATTCGTTGGCAGATACCTTGGCTCTTTCTTTTACCAATTCACGAATAGCCCTTTCGCGTAAAATGCACTATACCCCCGCAGACAATGTTCCCACCTTTATGGCATCCCTTGATATTGCGTCTGGGCGTGGTGGCCCTGTTCGCTGGGCTAAAGGACAAGGAAATCTGAATGTAACAGGCGATAAGGCAAATTTTTCTGTGCAAATGCTAGGAGAGCTCAACGCCTTATTAGAAGGTTTATTTAATTTTCGCACGCGCACTCTAAGCTTAAAAGACATGGTTATTAAATCGAAAAAGTAAAACCGCTTTAGTCGTCACTGAAAAACATAGTAACAGTTTTAAATAGTATCATTTTTGAGTTAAAATATATAAAAAGACCTCTGCACAAAGAGTTGTACAGGAGTTTTATTCTACCATGGCAGAGAGAGTATGTTTTTTAAGTAGCTCGTAAAAGTGCCCCCGCGACAAGCCTGCTTGTTGCGCACATAGGCGTATATTGCCATCATTTTCTTCTAAAATTTTTTGCAGATATGCACATTCGGCAATCTTTTTCCACTCTTTTAAAGTAGGCATATTTTCCATGGTAGGCAAAGGAAAAGTTGATGATAAGGGAAGCCCCTCTTCTTGTACCTTATTACGCACAATGCTTACGCGCATATCAGTAGGCAAGTGCACAGCATACAATTCCTCTTCGTCCTTAGCTATAATGCAGGCTCGCTCTAAGGTATGTATAAGTTGGCGTACATTCCCCGGCCATGCGTATGCATGTAGCGCTGACAGACAGTGAGCACTCAATATCTTGGGCGTAAGCGCATTTTTTTTACAAAAACGCTCTATGGCAAAGGTGGCCAAGGCTTCAATATCTTCTTTACGTTCTCGTAAAGGGGGAATACGAATAACCACCCCTTGCAAGCGGTACAATAAATCTTCGCGAAATTCTCTTTTCTTAACCAAGGTTTCCAAATCTTTATTGGTAGCTGCTATAAGCCGAAAATCACTTTGCAATTCTTCAAGCATACCCACGGGGCGAAAGCGGCGCAATTCTAAGGCACGCAAAAAAAGCTTTTGCGAAGAAATACCCAACTCCCCCACTTCATCCAAAAAAAGAGTTCCATTATTTGCCCGCAATAAAAGCCCATCCTTAGCTTTATCTGCACCGGTAAAAGCTCCTTTTGTATGCCCAAAAAGGTGACTTTCCACAAGATTTTCCGGCAAAGCGGCGCAATCTACTGTAACAAAGGATTGTTTAGCACGCAAAGAATTATCGTATAAGGTACGCGCAAAAAGCTCTTTCCCCACCCCTGTTTCTCCTAATAGAAGTACATTAACAGGGCTTTTTGCCACTTCACACAATCTTTGCAAAGTCTTTTGTAAAACCGAACTGTTGCCTATAATATGCGGCCAGCTCCTTTCTTGCCTTGCATGGCCATGAGCAGAACTAATACGTTCTTTAGCCTGAAACCTATGAGCCACAATCTGCTGTAAAATATTCGAAAGTTCTTTTACCTGTATGGGTTTACATAAAAATTCCCATGCACCGGAGCGTAGAGCATGCTCTGCTACATCGCCA
The DNA here is from genome assembly GCA_964490475.1 of uncultured Desulfovibrionaceae bacterium. Lineage (GTDB taxonomy): Bacteria > Desulfobacterota > Desulfovibrionia > Desulfovibrionales > Desulfovibrionaceae > CAYJAD01. The sequence goes on along the minus strand of CAZBDD010000163.1, from coordinate 2,810 downwards.
TCACCATGACCGGTAATTACCAAGACATGCGGTTTGCCTGGCAGTTGCAAAATTTCTTGTATATGTGCAAGGCCATCACCATCGGGCAACATTTTATCCAAGAGTACCACATCCACGCCCAAAGCCCCATACTGCAAGCCTTCAGCTATTGTGGTAGCTTGTATTACCTCATACCCAAGGCGACGCCCCACCTTTTCTACCAAGGTACGCAGTAAAATTTCATCGTCGATAATTAAGACTTTTGCCATGCCGCATCCTCATGCCACTTTTTGACTTGCATATAGGTGTAGGTGTGTAATTGTAAAAGAGCAGCTCCATCACCCATAATTTGATTCTTACAATCATTTTCAACAGTCTTTGCGCATTCATATAATGGTATACAGCAAAGCATAGCCGCACTATTTTTAATGGTGTGAGCTTGTTCTAGCAAGGCTTGAACATCCTGCCTTTGCAAAGCCCTTTGTACATGGAAAAAGCGTTGCGGATATTCTTCAAGCCATAAAGTTACCAAGGTATGCAACAATTCTGCATCATCATCTAAAGCTTGCAATGCCTTCTCTTTATTAAACCAAAGACACGTTTTTGGGGCCGTTCCTTCCTCATTTTTATCTTCATCTTGTACCATATAAATTCCGTCTGTTACACAATATTTAGCAACACAATTTAAGATATCCTGTGTTGTTAAAGGTTTCAATAAAACATCTTGTATGCGAAGCCTCTGTAATTGATGTGCTGCCACATCTAGCACCGAAGCGCTCATAAACACAATGGGCACATGATGCTGTGAAACTTCGCTCTCTTCCTTCACATGGGTTCGCATAGCATGCGCAACGCTTAGGCCATCCATACCTGGCATACGCATATCCATAAGCACTAAATCTATGCTGTGGTGAGCAAAAAACTCCAACGCTTGTGTACCATGCGCAGCATGCCACACTTGGCATCCTGCTTTTTCTAGCACTGTACGCACAAAAAAAGCCGTTACGGCATTATCTTCTACGAGCAATATATGTGCCGAAAATTTATCTTTACTCTGGGGCTTTTCTCCATGCACCTGAGGGATAGTCAAATGCATCTCTTGTCCCGCTTCTTCTTTGTAGGTAAGAAATGGGAGAAACAATTGAAAGCGCGTACCCTGCCCCACTGTACTTTGTAATACAATATTTCCTTGCATGTGTTGCGTCAGCTCCGCCACTATGGCAAGCCCAAGGCCGGTACCGGGAATATCACTTTGATTGGTACTGCTACCACGCTCAAAGCGCGAAAATATGCGCGTTTGGTCTTCTTTAACTATACCGCAGCCTGTGTCAATAATAATAAAATACAGCCCCACAAGCTTAGCGCCACCCTCACCATAAAATTCTCCTTGCCCCGTTGAAACTTTCACATGTAGTGTTACTCCGCCTTTGGCAGTGAACTTTACGGCATTATTAATAATATTCCCTAAAATTTGGCGTAAACGAAAACTATCTCCCATAAGCCATTGCGGCACAGTGTCTTCCACCTCACAATGCAATGTCAATCCTTTAGCCACGCAAGATGGTATGAAAAGCGCGCAACATTGCTCTAGAATAGGACGCAGCAAGAAGGGTTTTACCTGTAAATGAATTCTTTGAGCATTAATAGCACTGTAATCGGTAATATCTGTCACCATCTCTAACAAAGAAGTTGAGGCTGTTTGCAAATATTCTACAATTTTTGCTTGAGCTTGAGGCGTTACTGGTTCGCGAAGCAATTCTGTCATACCCAAAATGCCTGCCAGCGGTGTACGCATATCGTGGCTCATATGAGCCATAAAAGTATCTTTTAGCTTTTCTTGCGCTTCCTTCATAAGTTCTTTACGTGTATAAAAAAAATTCATAGTTCCCATGGCTAAAGATCCCATAATAGCCATAAGCCCATAGGCCAAGAAAAAATTTCTATTTTGTCCAGCTATGACGCTAAAACCTGACTGTGTATCTAAGCTAACACTAATCCCCCCTAGCACTTCTCCTTCTTGTTTATTCTTGTGACATGAAAGACAAGATTTTTTTGCTAAAATAGCTTTCCAATAACGAAAACGCATTTCACTACTTTCTTCCATGGTAAATTCTTGAGCCATAGTATGCTTACCATGCACATAAGCATACACTTCAAAAATACCTTGCTTGCTTTGGGAAAAAGCTGTCTTTTCCCATGCATCAGACATGTTATCAGGACGCAAAGGAAAGGGACTAGTAATGGCAAATGAAATTTCAGAAGAAGCCGTGTTTTCACTCAATTGCCTGCTCATATAGGCAGGATTTATAAGTACAAACTCTGTTCCATCTTGCAAATACACGGAACGTTGCTCTTGTGGCAACCACGGGTTAGGCAACCCATAGGCACTAGCCCGTACATACACACCGCCATGGCGTGCATTCCACTGGCGTGTGTTTAAAACAAAATCGGTCAAGGTTCGAGCTTGAGTAAGCCAATGGTCTTCTAAATGCAAAATATTGGTACTGCGCGCATGATAATATAAAGATACCATCAGCAAGCACCAAAAAAAAGAACAGAGCAAAGCAAAGCGATACCTTTGCCAAAAAAGCTGAAGAGAGGTGTTAGATTTCAATATTCCGAAAAACATGACAGTTCTCTTGTCATATTTTTCGGAATATAACAAGAGGCATTGTATATTTAAATATCACAATATCACTAACCAATAAAAAACTTTGATATTTTTTTCTCAAACTAGAGCGTGTAAAGCGGCATATTTCTTGTAAGTACCTACTACACACTCACCATAGGGGTGATAGAAAAAGGAGGATTTTATGGGAGCATCTCGCCAC
>CAZBDD010000162.1:2528-4575 GCA_964490475.1 uncultured Desulfovibrionaceae bacterium | reverse complement strand
TTTTTTCTGCTGCATAATCATAGCCACCAAGAGTACGCCCTGCAAAATAGATATTCTCTACAAGCACTGCCCCCTCTGCATCTATGGCTTGAAGTTTTTCATTTACCTTCACTCCCATTTGAGTAAAGGCATGATTCCCAAAAGCGTTGTCTGCGGCCCATTCTTCCGGTACCGATGGTGTATCCAATGTAATACCTAAGATAGTTTCATAGGCAGTAAGAGGCTTTGTTGTTATTCCTCCGCCTAAAATGCCGCCTGTAGCTAAAATAAAGGCCTCGGCTTCATGGCGTTGTTCTACGCCCTCCCCTTGAGATATTAACGCCGTACAATGCCCATTATGCACCTCTGCGCTGGTAATGGTGGCATTTTCAATAATACGCACCCCTAAATCTTGAATGGCGCGTAATAAAAGAGAAGAGAGACGATTGCCCCCTACTCCCGGAGGTAAGGAAAGCATTTCCACCACAGAACACCCCAAAGCCTCTTGTAATTGCTTCCAAAGGGAAGGCTTATTCTTTGCTGTGCGTGTACCTAAAATAGGAGGCAATAAAATACAATCCACATTTTTTGCCATGGGTCGCAAGGCTTCCACAAGCCATGTGAAACCTTGAGCACTGTCCACATAGCGAGCAACATCTAAAGGACTCACAGCTCTATGCGCTGCGCCAAAGTGTGACGTTAAAGAAGCAGTGTTAAATTCTACATGTTTTAACGCAGGATACTTTTGTAATTGTTGCGTTATAAGATGCGGATGACAATCGCGTATGGCATCCACGCTGGCTACAAGCACGCGCTTTGCTGCAAAAAGTGGCGCACTGTCGCTGGCAGAAGGATATAAATATGTAGGCTTTAATGTGCCAATAATGGTGGGAACAAGAACATTTTTATGCTCAGCACACAAAAAATCAGCCCCCTGCTCTGCACAAATATCTTGCACCGCCTTTAAAGCTTGTTCTACGGCTGAACGCCCAATTTTACTATAGGGATGCTGTGCAGAAAGAGAAGGTAAAGCTTCTAAAGGGTTTTGCACAGCTTGCATCTTTGAATTTTCTGCATTGTGAACATATCCCAATATATCTATACAGCCACTGGCAATGGAAAGAGCACCTAAACCCGTAGCTAGTAAGGTGACATTTTTTCCTTGTTTAGCCGCCGTATGTGCCGCCATTAATCCGGCCATGCCCATGCCCACCACAAGAACATGGGCTTTATTCTGTTTGTTCATGGCTTGCTCCATCTATATTTAATGTGGCGGCATAAATGGCACGCCCCAATTCTAATTCTTTAAGTTGCATTCCCCACATGGCAGGTCTTAGCCCCTTCCAGCGTTCATTAAGAAAAGAGCGTATGCTTTCACTTTGTGTTTTTGCTAAGGGAATATTATTTTCTGTCAAAGTGCCAATGGTACGTAAAGAGCAAAAAATTCCTTGGCAAGTGCCCATACCAAGACGCGTACGCAAACGTATGTCTGTTAAGCTATGCGTTGCTTTATCTTTTGCTACATGCAGCACTTCTGCTGTGCTTACCATTTCACATTCACACAAAAGGTCATTTTTCATGGTGGCAGGGGCTTCTTCGGCCATATGAGCAAAAGTATCTCCCAAACGATCTTCCACAAGGCGTAAATCTTGCCCGGGGAAAAGTTTCTGTGCTTTTTCACGTACGCTTTCATCCATTTCTGCCACCAAGGGCTCTATGGCTGTACGACATTCTTGCTGCACATGTAAATGGCGGCAAACAAGGTCGGACATTTTTTCCGCCATAAGTCTATATGTGGTGAGCTTACCACCAAAAATACTGGCAAAGCCGTACAGTCCTTCTTCGCTATGATCCACAATATGGAAATTACGGCTGGCAGAACGTCCAGATGCATTATTAGGAGTGTATAAAGGACGCGTGCCTGCAAAAGCGCGTAAAATTCTATAGTCTTCCACATGGGGGAAAAGCGGTTTTCCAAGTTCTAAAAGACGCAGCACCTCTGCACTGGTAGGCCGAGTATCACTAGGGCTTTGCGCAGGACTGGAAGTAGTACCAAAAATAGTTACAG
>CAZBDD010000162.1:0-2428 GCA_964490475.1 uncultured Desulfovibrionaceae bacterium | reverse complement strand
CGAGTATCACTAGGGCTTTGCGCAGGACTGGAAGTAGTACCAAAAATAGTTACAGAACCATGCGGCACAAAAATATCGCCATCAGAACTTTTATGCAGTCTATTTATCACTCTCGAAGTAAAGCGGTAGTTAAAAACAATTAGCGTGCCCCGATCAGGAGATACTTGCACATCAAGCCCTGCCATTTGCGCTATTTCACCGGACCATGATCCCGCGGCATTGACTATAAACTGGCAAGGAATATATATTTTTTCTTTGGTAAGTTCATTCACCGCAGAAACACCCTGCACAGCGCCATTGGCTGTGTTAATGTCTACAACTTTATGATACGTTAAAAAATCACTGCCATAACGACGAGCACAAGAAGCGTTATGCCATACTAAACGAAAGCCATCTATACAAGAATCTGGCACTCGATATACAGCCTTAATATCATTGGCAAGTTGTGGCTCTAAACGGCGAGCTTCTGCCACATCCAGTGGCGTCGCTTCAATACCAGCCGCTGTACATGCTTTAACCCAAGGTTGGACAAAATCTGAAGGGTCTTCTGGAGTTTGCACAAAAAAACCTTCCGTTTCTTCTACGCATTGCTTACACATTTTGCGCAAAATCATATTTTCTTCAATACATTCTCTGGCAGATTCAGCATCCCCCATGGCATAGCGGGCACCACTATGCAAAAGGCCATGAAAACGTGATGACGTGCCATAGGCAAGCCCTCCCTGCTCTAACAGCAAGGCTTTTACACCACGCATGCTCAAATCTCTCAGTATACCAATACCTGTGGCTCCGCCCCCGATAATGACAACTTGATAATCTTTCATATACTTTCCTACGCCAAGGTTTAGGATTTTATAATTTTATATTAAGTAAACAAAAAAAAGCCAACCGTAAGCATGAGCAATTTCTGCCGCGGCCTACGATTGGCAATATATTATGTAATTAGTAATGTAAAGGTATTTACTATTTACTAATCTTCTTCAATCCAGGCACGCGAACGTTTTACAGCTCTGTGCCACTGATGCAGCAAAGCTTCACGTTGGTCAGCAGACATTTTGGGCTCAAAACGACGATCTAATTGCCAACTAGAGGCAAGCTCTTCTTCTGTTTCCCAAAAGCCCACGGCAAGACCGGCAAGATAAGCTGCACCCAAAGCTGTGGTTTCTGTAATGGTTGGGCGTTCCACTGGAACACCTGTTAAGTCAGCCTGATACTGCATAAGCATGCTATTGCGGCTGGCACCACCATCTACACGAAGGGCAGTTAATGGCACGCCTGCATCTTTTTGCATAGCATCAATAATATCTAAAGTTTGCAAGGCAATGCTTTCTAAAGTGGCGCGTGCAATATGTCCACGGCTAGTACCGCGTGTAATACCTACCATGGTACCACGAGCGTATTGATCCCAGTAGGGAGCACCAAGACCCACAAAAGCAGGCACGAAGAACACACCGCCATTGTCGGGTACTGTGGAAGCAAGACCTTCCATATCAGAAGAATCTTTAATAATTTGTAGACCATCTCTAAGCCATTGTACTACAGCACCACCTACGAAAACACTCCCTTCTAAGGCATAATACATGCCACTGGGGTTTTGCCAAGCCACTGTGGTAAGCAAGTTATTATTGCTTTCCTTGGCTACCTTGCCTGTATTCATAAGCAAGAAGCAACCTGTACCATAGGTATTTTTGGCCATGCCTTCTTTTAAGCACGCATTACCAAAAGTAGCTGCCTGTTGGTCACCAGCTACACCGGAAATGGGCACAGCTTTGCCAAAAAATTCTGCATGGCTATGCGCCATAACACTAGAAGAAGGTTGCACTTCTGGGAGCATTTTGCGAGGTACACCAAGAATTTCTAGCAATTCATCATCCCACTGGCCTGTGTGAATGTTAAAAAGCAAGGTACGGCTAGCATTGGAAGGATCTGTCACAAAAGAAGCTTTTTTGCTAAGATTCCAAATAAGCCATGTGTCAATGGTACCAAAAAGCAACTCGCCAGCTTCAGCTTTAGCACGGGCGCCAGGCACGTTGTCTAAAATCCAGCGTACTTTTGTACCGGAAAAATACGCATCTAACACAAGGCCTGTTTTTTGGCGGAAAATTTCAGCCTTACCTTCAGCGCGCAATTGATCGCAAAAACCAGCAGTACGACGATCTTGCCATACAATGGCATTATACACAGGTTCACCAGTGTTTTTATCCCAGACAACGGTGGTTTCACGCTGATTGGTAATACCAATGGCAGCAAGATCGTTACCGGAAATTCCTGCAGCTTTCACGCAATCACGAGCTACATGGCTTTGAGTATCAAAAATTTCTGTGGGGCTATGCTCTACCCAGCCTGGTTGAGGGTATATTTGGGTAAATTCTTTTTGCTCTACTTGAATTATATTAGATTTATGATCAAATAAAATAGCACGAGAAGA
>CAZBDD010000161.1:0-4582 GCA_964490475.1 uncultured Desulfovibrionaceae bacterium | reverse complement strand
GTGATGATAGTAAAGTGTGGTGCGAAGTGTATCGCAGTACCCAAGAAAATGGCGGAGTTTTTGTGCTACGCGACTTTGACGAATTGCTTTTTGTGGCTCATGCCGCCACCAATATGGCCTTTGTACAAGCTTTAAGCGAATTTGCGCAAATGGTAAGCCATCCACGCTATGCTGGTGATATTTTTGAAAATGCCGATGAAGATGTCTTTGATGACGCATAAAAATCATGCATGACTTAGGCATTATTTTCTTCCCTGCCTTTGATTGGGCCATATCTCCTACGCATCCTGAGCGTGAGGAGCGTCTGCTCTATACGCAAGATCAACTTTTGGAAGAAGGCCTCTTTGATATGCCGGGCATACAGGAGTATCGTCCCAAACTTGCCACCTTTGAAGACGTGCAACGCACACACTTTTGCTTGCCTCATGCGCAAAAAGTTTGCACACCATCGCATTTAGCTTCGGCCGGGGGTGCCATGAAGGCGGCAGAGCTTGTTTTACAAAAGCAGTGTAAAAAAGCTTTTGCCTTGGTACGCCCGCCGGGGCATCATGCCATGCGCATAACCCATGGAAATCGTGGTTTTTGCAATATCAATATGGAAGCCATTATGGTGGACTATATCCGCCATTTTGTGCAAAAAGAGCAAGGGCAACAAGAGCCTTTGCGTATAGCTGTGGTAGATACAGATTGCCACCACGGCGATGGTAGTCAAGATATTTTTTGGAATGATCCATACACCTTATTTATTTCCTTACACCAAGACGGGCGCACCCTTTACCCAGGCTCCGGTTTTTTACACGAATGTGGCGGCCCCGGCGCCCTTGGCAAAACTGTCAACGTTCCGCTTCCGCCTCATACTGGCGACGCTGGCTATCTGTATGCTATGCAACATTGTGTTCTACCTATATTGCAGGACTTTAAACCAGACCTCATCATAAACTCTGCAGGGCAAGATAATCATTTCACTGATCCCTTGGCACATATGCGCCTTACTGCACAAGGCTATGCTCGTTTGACCACTCTGCTTAAACCGGACATTGCCGTGCTTGAAGGTGGCTATGCCATACGTGGAGCCTTGCCCTATGTAAACCTAGCCATATGCTTAGCTTTGGCAGAAAAAAACTTTGACGATATTTACGAACCGCAATGGACGCAGTCCATGACTACGCAAAAGCAAGAAATCACTGAATATATACACAGCCTTTGTGAACAAACCCTGCAAGCCTACCATAAACCGCCTAGCACACCACATGAAGGGCGTCCCGTAAATGATGCTTATGGCACTTGGTGGGCACGCCATAAAGAAATATATTATGACACCGATGTTCTTTGCGATAATCAAGAAGAAAAAATATTACTGTGCGAACAATGCGCCGGCCTTACCTGCACAGAAAGCCAATCACGCAAAGTAGGCCTTTCACTATGCCTGCTCGTGCCACACCATGCCTGCCCACAGTGCCTACACACAGCGCAAAAAATATTACACGCTGCCACAAAGAAGAATTATGCCCATATACAATGTGTGGGACTTGCCTCAAAAAACATTTTTTAAAGTAAAAATACTTCTGTGTAAATTACGTATCTAATTGTAATATAAACAGAATAACTATGCGCCAGATTTTGCTTTCAGACTGTAACAATTCTTTTTTCTCCTCGTCACTTATTTGTAACATAAGACGCCGATACCCTTATCAACGCAACGATGCCCCACGGGCACACGATGTGTCTTATTGAAAAACAATTTAAGGAGATTCCCATGAAATTTTCCCGTATTATGCTTACAGCTCTTTTGGCTTTGAGCATTGCAGCACCTGCCCTTGCTAAAGAAGACGTTGTAATTAACGGATCCACTACGGTTTTACCTGTAATTCAAAAAACTGCTGAAGCCTATATGGCAAACAATAAAGAAGTAGCTATTGCCATTTCTGGCGGCGGTTCTGGTAACGGGATCAAAGCTCTTATTGATAACCTCTGTAACATTGCCATGGCTTCACGCGATATTTCTAAAAAAGAAATCAAGCTTGCCGAAAGCAAAAAAATTACCCCAAAACGCATTGTGGTTGCCATTGACGCCCTTGTGCCAGTAGTTCACCCTGAAAATCCTGTTAGCGATTTAAGCGTTGAGCAACTCAAAGGTATTTACACAGGCAAAATTAAAAATTGGAAAGAAGTTGGCGGCCCAGATAAGCCCATTGCTGTTGTTTCACGTGACACCTCTTCCGGTACTTATGAAACATGGCAAGACAAAATTCTTGGTAAAGATCGCGTAGCTCCTTCTGTTATGACCACAGCTTCTAGCGGCGCTGTTGTGCAAACTGTTTCTAAAAACCCCCTTGCCATTGGCTATATCGGCTTTGGTTACCTTAATGATAGCACCAAGGTTGTAAGTATTTCTGGCTTAAAAGCTAGCCCTGAAACTGCCCTTTCCGGCACATGGCCCATCGCCCGTGATTTATATCTCTTCACCAATGGCGAACCCACTGGCGCAGCTAAAGGTTTCATCGATTATGTATTAAGCGCTGAAGGCCAAAAGCTTGTGAAAGAAGTGGGCTTCATCCCTTTAAATAAATAAAAGATCCAAAACACACACCCCCTTATCCCACACGGATAAGGGGGGCATAGTTTTTTAGGGTACATGCATGAAAGAAAAAATTATTAATTGGTCCTTGGCAGCTGCAGCCACCTTCTCGCTTATTTCCCTTTTGGGAATTATGCTTTTTTTATTTTATGAGGGGCTCCCCATCTTTAACATTGTTTCTGTTAAAGATTTTCTCTTTGGGGAATTTTGGTATCCCACCTTTGATCCGCCAGACTTTGGCATCTTCCCCTTACTTCTGGGCTCCCTTGCTGTTACCATTTTAGCCTCTCTCATTGCGGTGCCCTTGGGCGTTTTAACCGCAGCCTATCTTACTGAGATAGCGTCTAGCTCTGTGCGACGCGTTGTAAAGCCTTTTGTTGAATTGCTTGCAGCCTTGCCTTCAGTGGTCATAGGCTTTTTTGGTATGGTAGTGGTTGCACCCATACTACAACAAACTTTTGGCTTAACCACGGGTTTAAACCTGTTTAACGCAAGTCTTATGCTGGCCTTTATGTCTGTGCCCACCATTTGCTCAGTGGCAGAAGATGCTCTTTTTGCCGTGCCCCGCCCTTTACGCGAAGCCTCGCTGGCTCTTGGTGCCACGCGCTGGGAAACCACCATTAAAGTGGTTGTACCGGCGGCACTTTCAGGCATAGGTACCGCCATTATGCTAGGCATGAGCCGCGCCATTGGCGAAACCATGGTAGTACTTATGGTGGCAGGTGGTGCAGGCATGCTTCCCACATCTATTTTTGACCCTGTACGCCCCATGCCCGCTTCCATCGCAGCAGAAATGGCCGAAGCCCCCTATCGTGGCGACCATTACTATGCCTTGTTTGCCATTGGTATGGTGCTCTTTATCTTCACACTTTGTTTTAACATGATTGCCCAGCATATTGCCGAAAAGCATAAGCAAGTGGGCTCTTCTAGCTTATAGGAGGTCACATGAAATTTACCGCTTGCAGCTCTTCCCGCTTACGCCGCCAAAGCCTTATGTTTGGTGTATTACGTGGTGCCGCTATCATTAACGTTTCTGCCTTGGTTGTTGTTTGTGTATTTCTTGCTGTACAAGGAATTCCGGCTCTTTCATGGGAGTTTCTCACAGAATCTCCCCGCAAAATGATGACTGAAGGTGGCATATGGCCTTGCATTCTTGGTACCTTCTTGCTTGCCATGGGATCTTTACTTATTGCTTTTCCCCTAGGTGTTGCCTCTGCCATTTACTTGCATGAATATGCAGGAAATACAGTTTTTGCTCGCTATATTCGCCTTGGCGTTAACAACCTTGCCGGTGTGCCTTCGGTGGTTTTCGGTCTTTTTGGTTTGGCTTTTTTTGTAACATTTTTAGGTATGGGCGTAAGCTTGCTTGCCGGTGTGCTTACCCTTGCCGTGCTTACCCTACCTGTAATTATTGGTACTGCTGAAGAAGCCCTGCGTACCGTTCCCGATACTTATCGCGAAGCCTCATTAGCTCTTGGTGCTACAAAGTGGCAAACCATTGCTCGTGTTGTATTACCTGCTGCTACCCCAGGCATGCTTACTGGCGCTATCTTGGGTCTTTCACGCGCAGCCGGAGAAACCGCCGCCATCATGTTTACGGCAGCAGTGTTCTATACCCCCAAAGATCCAGACTCTGTATTTAGTTCTGTTATGGCTTTGCCTTACCACATGTACGTTTTGGCCACCGCCGGTACAGAAATTGAAAAAACATTGCCTTTGCAGTACGGCACAGCTTTAGTGCTTATTTTATTGGTGCTGGGCATGAACGTTTTTGCCATATACTTACGCGATAGAATGCAAAAAAATAAAGCTCTGTAATACTAAGTATAAGCTATTTTTTTAGTAAGCATTTACCATAAAATGTGCAGGATTTTTTATAAAACTTCTGCACATTTTTTTATTTTCTCTTACGTAAAACATAGAAAGTAAAAATTTATTCTTTCTTCTGAGGGAAACTTTTGCTAGCGCCAAAAAGTTTCCCCCAGACCCCCTTCAAAACGCGCT
>CAZBDD010000160.1:0-4604 GCA_964490475.1 uncultured Desulfovibrionaceae bacterium | reverse complement strand
CAGCAAAGCATCCATGTATTTTAACATTTTTTTGGATTATGCAGAGGTCTTAAATAATGATTCAGCATATCCTTAAAACATAGAAGAATCTTCCAAAGAAAAATATGCACACAGCCATGCATACCAATCTTTTTGACTTAATATAGGCGGTAATTTTTTCTCATTTGATATATTTTGAGCAGAAGAAGAGGAAAAAATTGCAAAGGGAACTCCATACACCTCTGGACACCATTTTATATGATTGCCTGTCATATCCATGCCATGATCACTGACAACTATAACAGTGTATTGCTCCTTAAGCCACAAAGGTACATGCTGGGCTAGCAAAGTATCTGCATGGCGAGCGGCTAGAGCATAAGCAGAACTGTTAAGTCCCCATTTATGACCAGCATCATCTATATTCATGGTATGAATAAGCAGGAAATCTGGTGAATATTTTTTGCATAAGAAAGTAGCATCTTGAAAAACATGGCTGTCAGGATAATGATCTTCAGAATAAAAAATACCATGTTGTATAACTTTTTCTTTGGCAGAAAAATACATTCTATGATCTGAAGGAGAAAATCTTTCCCCCATATACAACTCGTACATCCAATAATATGCAGCCGCAGCACAGGTAAAACCTGCTTGATGCATCTTGGCAAAAAAAGATTGTTGTAATAGCTGTGTAGAAAGTTGCCATGCACTATTTTCTTCAATGCCAGTCTGCTGTGGCGAAAGACCCGTAAAAAAGGTAGCATAAAGAGGCCTAGAAAGGGGTGGATTTTCTGTTTGCAAAATACCAGATTGTATTACTTTCGTTTTTTGCAAGGAGCTTTTTCCTAAAAAAGGCATAGTTTTCCATACTATTTCTGCACTTAAGCCATCAAGAAGCACAAAGATTATTTTGGACATATCTTCCCTTTCTCACACAAAAAATGACATTTTTTTAACACCTACGATGGTTGCATTATTAGGGAAGTAAATGTTATAAGCAAGCAGCATTTAGACAGTCTTTTAAAAAAGGTTCTGCACAATTATTTTTCAAACAAATTTTGAGCATAAATGCAAAATTAAACTTAACTAAGCAAATTGTATATGCAAAACAAAAGATATAAAATTTTTTGCGTAGATAAGAGGATTTTTTTATAGCATGCGTAATTTTATTTGTTTTTTGACTCTATTTTTTTCTTTTCATACTACCTTTCCAGCTCTCGCTGAAGAAATACGGGGAGAACTTTGGACAGGCTCTGTGTACTCCTCCACCTTTACAGCCGGGGTTTGCGTTGATTCTAACAATGCTGTGCGCGGCGTTTTGATTTTACAATTGCGAAATGGGCAAAAAGACACGTACCACTTTAACGGTAACAAAAATCTGCAAGAGGTTTTTCATGTACGCCATAATGACGGACATACCTTTAGTGGAAAAATTGATAATGAAAACAGTGTAAGTGGAACTTTAAAAACAAGTAAAGGTTTTAAAATAACCTTACATGGAAAAAGAAAACAAAATGTCATACTAGGGCCTCATTGTCGTCCTCTAAATCCTTAAAACGTAAGAAATAAGGTTAAAATACTCTATGTTACTTTGGATAGTTGCCGCATGTTTACAATGTCTTCTTCTTTGGGGGCTTTGGCGTGGAGCTCACGCTGTTCTCTTAGCAAAAGAAAGCACCACACACACAAATACTTTACCATCTAACCTGCCAACAGTAGCTATGATTATTCCTGCAGCAGGAAATAGTCCGCATATGCCTAAAGCCTTGCGCTCTCTTATGCAACAAGACTATCCACATATTATGCCTGTTATAGTCACTGCCACAGCTGAAGAGCCAGCACACGCTTTGGCTTTGAAGTTACGCAATGAATTTCCACATATAGAATGTGTAGTAGCAGGCTCTGCACAAAACTGCGGGCAAAAAAATCATAATACTTTACAAGGCATAGCCCACTGTAAACATAAAGCAGATATTTATGTTTTTTGTGACAGCACCCACACTGCAAAGCCAGATTTTGTGCGTCAACTTGTATTACCCATAATTCACCACGAAGTAGGTTTTACCACTGGCTACCATCAAGTGATTGCAAAAGATGATAAAATAACAACACTTGCCTATCAAATTTCTGTACTACTTATGCGTTTCTTACAAGCAGCGGCGATTTTTACTCAGCCTTGGGGCGGCGCCATGGCCATAGATAAAAAGGCTTTTGAACACCATAATATTGCGCAATTTTGGCAAAATAATATAGTGGATGACTGTTCCCTTGCCTCCCTTCTTTTACAAAAACGCTTACCGGTGAAATTGTGCCCCTTGGCCCTATTAGACACCTATGCGCAAGATCATAATTTTACTATTTGGCAAGCATGGATGCAAAGACAAATTCTTTTCTTAAAATTTTGTATTATGCCACAATGGTATTTATTAGGATTTTTTATTTGCCTTATAACATTGCCCATTGTCATTTCATGCTTATGTATACTGGGAGGCGTGGTCAATATCTCAGGTTCACTACAGACTTGGCATACACTGCTAGCTAGCATGCATCTTGCCCTTGTTGCTTATATTATACTTATGTGGCGTTGCTTCACGCCTTATGCTGCGCCTGCATGGGCATGGTTAAAGGCTTTCTTTTTAGCCTGTGCTCTTCTTCTTAAAGTATATTTTTCTACTATAAAAATGTGGCATATTGACTGGCATGGCATACGCTATTATGTAAAAAAAGGCGGTAAAGTATGCCGCATGAAAAAGTTTTAATAAAAGGCTTCTATGATTTCCCGTAAAGATCTTCTACGCGTTAGTGTGCGCCAAGTAATACGTCAAAAAAGCTATGGAGTTATTTTCTCCATAGCCCTTGGTATTACGGCTTTTATAGCCCTTGCTGTGCTTGGCCGAGAAATTCGCTATAATATTGGTCAAGATATGGTTCTTATGGGTGGGGTAAATATCATTCAAGTTATTATGAATGATCATGGCAAAGTGGGGCAACCCCAGCGAGAGTTTTACCCCGATACCATTAGTGACTTGCGAAATATACCTGGAACCTCTAAAGTAAGTGCTACTCTATGGGGATCTAAAAACATTCGCATTCGCAAGGAAGATCAATCTATCTTACTTATGTTTCACGGTGTAGATCAATACTATTGGGATACATATTCTGCCAATCTTGTGGCCGGAAGATTACTCAATGACCATGATATAGATAATCACAGTAGAGTATGTGTACTTGGTTGGGAATTAGCTGAAAAACTCTATGGGTCATCCAAAGAAGCCTTAGGAAAAACACTCAATATTGATAATGATCTTTTTGAAGTTGTAGGCACAGTTGGGGGCATCATGATTGGTACAAAAATTCGTGAAGCCTTTATTCCCGAAACAACCATGCGCGACCGTGGCTGGGCAGGGGGTAAAATAAACCGTTTGCACATACGTGCCATTGCTTGGGAAGATGTGGATAGCATTGTACAACAACTACCTATTGTTATTAATAAACACCAAGACGCCCCCAACTTACTTATTCGCACTCAAGACGAACAACTTACTCGCATTCAGAATACTTTTACCTTTGTGGAAGCCTTACTTTGGCTTGGCATTGCAGCCTCGCTTATGTTAGGAGGTTTTGGTATTTGGTATGGAACCTTTGCGGCAGTTCGTGCCCGTACTCGTGAAGTGGGCTTGAAAAAAGCTATGGGTGGCTCAGACAGAGATATTCTCTCTCAATTTCTTGCAGAAGCCCTTTGTAAATCAGTTGCAGGTGGCTTTTTGGGTATTCTTTTAGGGACAGCTTGCGTTGAACTTGGCAGCTATCTTCTTGGTAGTAGTATATCTTATCCTCTTCTAGCCTTAAGTGGCTTTGGCAGTATTATTTTTTCTGCTGTTATTGGTGTAGGCGGCGGCCTGTACCCTGCATTACAAGCAAGCCGAATGGATGTAGTAACTGCTTTACGTTTCGAATAATAAATGAATAACACCCTACCCATAGAGTTTTAACGGATTATACTATGAAACCCATTATTTGTGCAGAGAATCTTTATAAATGTTACCCTGGTTTCCCGCCTGTACTGCGTGGCGTGAATATTTCTGTAGACCCTGGGGAAATGGTAGCTATTATGGGACCTTCCGGTTGCGGAAAGTCTACCATGTTGCACATTCTTGGCATGTTGCACGCACCAGATAGCGGCACTTTAGAAATTCTCGACACTGATGTCTTGCCCTTTACCAGTGAAGAAACAGCTTCCTTTCGTCGTGGCAATATGGGCTTTGTTATGCAAAGCAGTAACCTTTTTGACCACTCTACTGTTTTTGAAAACGTTGAATTTCCCCTTATTTACGAAAGTATTCCTCCAGAAGAGCGTTGGGACAGGGTGGTACGCGCCCTCGAATTGGTGCGTCTTTCACATCGTATAAGTTATAGAAGCAACCGCCTTTCTGGTGGAGAGCAACAACGGGTAGCCATTGCAAGAGCTATGGTAAATAGCCCTAAAATTCTTCTTGCCGATGAACCTACTGGCGCATTAGACAGCCGCACCTCTAAAGTTGTTATGCAAAATTTCTGTAGCCTTGCCCACGAGGGACGCATAGCTATGGTTATTGTTACACACGACCCTGGTGTGGCCGAATATTGTG
>CAZBDD010000159.1:0-4616 GCA_964490475.1 uncultured Desulfovibrionaceae bacterium | reverse complement strand
GCACAGGCCGTGCCAGCTCAAGCCTTGTAGATGATATTAAGGTAGATTATTACGGAACCCCTACCCCTATCAGTCAACTGGCTTCTGTGGCTGTACCAGACAGTCGCACTATCACCATTCAGCCTTGGGATAAAGGCGGTTTTGGCGCAGTTGAAAAGGCCATTTTAAAATCTGATCTAGGCTTAACACCTGTTAATGATGGTAAAATTATTCGTATTGGCATTCCTCCCCTCACCGAAGAGCGCCGCAAAGATTTAGTAAAAATTTCTCGTAAATATAGCGAAGATGCAAAAATTGCTGTGCGCAATGTGCGTCGTGATGCCAACGACCAATTAAAAAAATTAGAAAAAGATAAAACAATTTCTGAAGATGATTTGAAAAAAGCCACTGAAGAAGTGCAAAAATTAACAGATAAATATGTGGCCGAAACAGATAAAAAATGTCAGGCCAAGGAAAAAGAAATCATGGACATCTAAGAATGTGCTGATTGCTTAGTTTTTGTTCGAACATGCCCCTTAAAAAGGGGCTTTATACAAAAAAGTCTTACAGTAATTTTTTTCACAAGAAAATAACTTGCAGGACTAAAAGATACAAAAATCACAAATTAAGCAATCAAGCAATGCTGTATCATTGCTTGATTTTTAGTCGCATTGACTGGTGTCAGCGTTCCAAAATCCTCCGCGCAATAGCTTGTGCAGGAGTCTTAAAAGGGCTTTTCTCATGTTTGAAAAACTCCCACAACACCTTGCCATCATAATGGATGGTAATGGACGTTGGGCACAAGCGCGCGAGCTTAAGCGCACCGATGGGCACAAAGCCGGCGCAAACGCTGTGCGTAGTGTGGTAACGCAATGCCGCAAGCTAGGTATACCCTATCTGACCCTCTATACTTTTTCCCATGAAAATTGGAATCGACCAAAGGAAGAAGTGAGTATGCTTTTCTCTTTGCTTGTGGAATTTTTAAAAGAAGAAGTACCGTCAATGGTTAAAAATTCCATTGCCCTCCATATTTTTGGAGACATGGAGGAACTGCCCTTAATGGCACGTACTGCCTTACAGCACGCCATCAAACGCACCCAAGGGAATGAAGAAAATCCCACCAAAATGCATTTAAATCTAGCGCTCAATTACGGCGGGCGCCGTGAAATTCTTCGCGCTGCTAAGCAATTAGTTTTAGATAAGGTACCTGCCCAAGACATTACAGAAGAAAGCTTTCAGGCGCGTCTCTATACCAAGAACACACCTGATCCGGACTTGGTTATACGTACCAGTGGCGAAATACGCCTTAGTAATTATTTACTCTTTCAATGCGCTTATAGCGAATTTTACTTTACACAAACCCTCTGGCCTGATTTTAACGAAGATGAATTGCACAAAGCTTTACAAGAATATTCCACAAGGCAACGACGTTACGGAAAAACGCAGGAGCAAATGCCGTGAAAACTAAAAGTTATAGTTGGACACGTCTTTTTACCGGCATAGTTTATGGCTTAATTGTAGCCATAGCCTTACACGTACGAGGTATTTTTCTTTTAAGCGTGGTGCTTATTACTTGCGCCATGGCTCTTTGGGAATTTTATTCTCTCTTTTGGGGCAAGAAAGGTCGTACGAACACCCGTCTTTGCGGCATTGGCCTTGGCTGGGCCATGTTAATTTTGACATGGTTAGAAAGACCGCAAGATGCCTTAGTCTGCCTAGGAGCGGGTTTTGTATTAACGGCTTTAAGCTTTCTTTTTCGTATTGATATTATTGATGAAGAAGATGACTTTGCGCCAGGAAGTATTTTCATGGTGGGGCTTGCCTATGTGCCCTTACTCCTCTTACCCACCACATACCTAACTTCCACCAAGCTGCTTTTTGTTTTAGCCTTAGTCATCATTTCCGATGCCAGTGCCTATTATGTGGGCGTGCGCTATGGGCGCCATAAACTCTGGCCGCGTGTAAGTCCTAATAAAAGTTCAGAAGGCTCTGTGGGGTCTTTGGTCGGCTGTGTTCTTTCCTCTGTGGCTTTAGGTGTGTGGCTAGGCAGTGCCCCTTGGTGGCATTTTGCTTTATTAGGCGTGTTTATCAATGCCTTTGCGCAATTGGGAGATTTGTTTGAATCGGCCTTAAAACGTGCAGTAAATGTGAAAGATTCCGGTTCTAGCTTGCCGGGGCATGGCGGCTTTTTAGACAGAATAGATAGTGTTTTATTTGCCTTGCCCGCCTTTGCCGTAGTGGATCAGTGGTTTAAATTCTTTTAAAAGTACAGTGTAAGGAACCTCATGCAATATCCTTGGCCAGCACAACACGGCGCCATTAATTATATTTCTTCACCGCCTTCTCCCCAATGGATTGAAAAGAAAAGAAAAATTGTTTTATTGGGGAGCACAGGTTCCATTGGTGTTAATGCCTTAAAAGTTATTCTCAGCCAAGGCCACCTTTTTGAAGTTATTGGACTTGCAGCTGCTTTTAATGTGCAGCGCTTGGCAGAACAAGCCGCTCACTTTCGTCCGCCTTACTTGGCAGTTTACGATCAAGCCGGGGCTGATGTTTTGCGTAAGCTTTTACGCCCTGCTTTGCATTCCGGCTATACCCCTACCATTCTTTTAGGACAAGAAGGCTATGAAAAAATGGCCTCTCTAGAAGAAGCAAATACCGTTCTTTCGGCTCAAGTGGGTGCTGCTGGCCTTCGTGGAACAGTGGCCGCTGCCATGGCAGGTAAGGTCATTGGCCTTGCCAATAAAGAGTCTCTTGTGCTCGCAGGAAACCTTTTGCGACACATCTGTGCGCGCTCAGGTGCTGTTATTTTACCCGTAGACTCAGAGCACAATGCACTTTTTCAAATGGTCACGGGACGACCCGCCAAAGACATTAAAAAATTGGTACTCACCGCCTCTGGTGGCCCTTTTCGAGAAAAAAGCAAAGAGGCTTTGCAATATGTCACTAAGGAACAGGCTTTAGCTCACCCTAATTGGAGCATGGGGGCTAAAATCAGCATTGATTCGGCAACACTCATGAATAAGGGCTTAGAAGTTATTGAAGCACATCAACTTTATGGCTTACAAGCGGAACAACTCGATGTGGTCATACATCCCCAATCCATTGTGCATTCCTTAGTGGAATATCAAGATAATTCTTTTATGGCACATTTAGGCACGCCTGATATGCGCATGCCCATAGGTCACTGTTTGGCTTGGCCCCATTGCCTTGACGTAGGAGTAAAAGCACTTAACCTTATGGAAATGGGGCAGCTGTCTTTTAGCAAACCAGATACTCATGCCTTCCCCTGTTTAGCATTAGCCATAAAAGCTCTGCAAAAAGGGCAAGACGCTTGTATTGTACTTAACGCCGCCAATGAAATAGCGGTAGAACTTTTTTTGGAAAGACGCATAGCCTTTTTAGACATTGCCGATTTAGTTGACAGTGCCTTGCAATGGCATAGCAAAAATTGCCTAGAAAACACACAAAACTCCCAAACACTCCATATATGGCAAGAGATGGAAAATGTTTCTGCTGTTATGCAACATATTCTTTCTCTTGATACCACAACTCGTCACCATGTTAAGAGCTTGGTGACCATACAGGATAAATCATGATTGAATCTATAGCATCAGTTCTTATTGTTCTTGGAGGTCTCATTTTCTTCCATGAACTGGGGCACTTTCTTATGGCTCGTGCTTTTGGCATGGGTGTAACTACCTTTTCTTTGGGCTTTGGCCCTAAACTCCTCAAATACACATGGGGAAAAACAGAATATTGTTTATCTATCATTCCCCTTGGCGGCTATTGTGCCTTGGTAGATGAGGATCGCGCCGACGAATTGCCGGAAGGTTTCACCAAAGAAGAAAGCTTTGCCTTGCGCCCTGCATGGCAACGCCTTTTGGTGGTGGTCGCCGGGCCTCTAGCTAATATTTTATTGGCTTGGATTATATGCTGGGGTCTTGCCTTTGGCTATGGTGAACAGCATGTATTACCCGTCATAGGCAAGGTAGTGGAAGATAGCGCCGCGGCCAAAGCCGGCATAAAGGCCAGTGATACCATTGTAGCCATTAACGGTAATACTATTAAAGACTGGACTGCCATGTCCGAAGCCATTAGTGCCAGTAAAGGCACCCCTATGCGTATAGAGTTGCTACGCGCAGGAAAGAAAGAAGAACTCACCGTACAAGCTAAAACTGCAGTACACAAAAATATTTTTGGTGAAGAAGTAAATACTTACGCCATTGGGGTACAATCCGCCGGAGAAGTACACCACAGCCCAGTCACTTTTTGGCATGGCGCATCCATAGGTGCTGAGCGCACTTGGAACATGGTGTCACTTACTGCCATGAGCTTTGTAAAGCTTTTCCAAGGCGTTATTCCTTTAGATCAAGTGGGCGGCCCCATCATGATTGCGCAGCAAGTGGGGCAACAAGCCGAACGAGGGCTAGCACCTGTATTGGCATTTGCTGCTCTTATTAGTGTAAGCCTTGGTATTTTAAACCTCTTGCCCATACCTATGTTAGATGGCGGACATATTGTCTTTTATACTGTAGAAATGATTATTCGCCGTCCTGTTCCTCAAGTTATTCGTAACGCTTTGGCCTATGTGGGACTTGCCTTACTGGTATCGCTTATGATTTTGAGTACCTTCA
>CAZBDD010000158.1:0-4643 GCA_964490475.1 uncultured Desulfovibrionaceae bacterium | reverse complement strand
CCTATAAAGCCAAGCGCCATATTCCAAATGGTTATTTTTGTGGTCATGAAAACCTCTTTTTATACGATATTTTGAGGATATTTTTTGTTTGTTGTTTTTTCTGGGGAGGGGGGCTTTTTTAGGAAAAAAAGGCCCCCGCCCCAGCCCCCTCCCTTCAACCCCCCCCCTTACGCCACTATCTTTATAGGTATTGCTCTACCTCATAGCCCTCATCCTCAAACCCACTCAAAGCACAAAACAACTTACCCCCCGTAGGCGTGCCCGTAACATTTATCTTTAATCGCAACCAAGGCTTCACCACGGAACGAGGGAGAAAACGCCATCCAGTACGTTTACCCACCTTAAAATCTGCCGCTGCAAGACTAAGGCTTGCACCTGCCACATCGGCATAGCTACCTTTCTCGCTATCAGATTGTTGTAAAGTAAGTGTTACCAAGCTAGCGCCGGCTAAGTCTTCGGTAATGCGTGTATTAATGAGTACAGGCTGCACTTTGCCGGGAGTATGTAAAGATGTTAAACCCACAGGATCACCAGTAGTGGTGCTCACGGCGCCTTCAAAAAGAATAAGATGACTATCTATAATCATAGGAATTCCTTTATTCTATTATGTAAAAGTTATATGGCGGATTCTGTAGACATAATTGCATCGCACTGACGCAGAGGACGCCCAAAAATAAGCGGCATACCATCACTTTTAAAGGCTTCGCCGTACACCAAGTGCACATTGCCTGCATCGGTAGATTGCAATTCAATGGCGGCCATAAGTTCTTCATTGGCGTACCATACAGCCTTTTGACGTAACACTTCGGGCATTTTATTTTTTGCTGAAATGAAAAGCTGTTGTAAATCTACAAAACCACTTTGCCCTTTACGTTTCGTAAGAGAATCCACAGGAATATTGGCAATACGTACACATGCGCGCCAATCTCGTAAAGCTAAACCAAGACTCCATTGATAACGATTAACAATAGCTTCGTAATGGCGCCCTTCGCTATCTTCCACAGTTTGAATACCTAAGTCTTTATGTTCAAAGCCACCGGAGCTATCCTTAGGATAAATGCCATGGATAGAACGCTCCCCCCAAGAAATAAGCCAAGCCGAAGTGCAAGCATCGCCAGTGCCGCCTGCATCAATAACGTTGGGGGCATCTTTGGCAGGGTAACGCAATGAAAGCCCTTTAAACTCATCAGGGTTAACATCTGAATTACCATAAAAGAGCGTACGTGCCGCTTTTTGGCGCATGGCTTCAGCAAAAGCCACCGACTCCCCATCAATGAATTTTGATGCATTATGCCCATAAAGCTTAGACTCTGCCTCATCAATAAGCATGCGACTTTCCATCATAGAGCAAGGTTCTTTCACTTGCGTCCACTGACTTTTACTATAAGGGGTACCTTGATATAAGCGGCGCCAATACACTTCGGGTAAGCCTGTACGTATGCGCGTTAAATGCCCATCGGACTGATTAGATTCCATAAATTGCACATCGTCCAAAATATCATTGGTTTCATTCATAAGTTCTATGATGGAACCAGCAGCTTCTGTGCTGTAAAAATCGCGTAATTCTGCCAAGGTAGCCACAAGCCCAAGATGTTTTTTTGCCATATTTTACCTTCTTTTGAATTTATAGTGCATGAAATTTCTATTTGAAAAACAGTTATTTGTTGTATTTGCCATATAAACGTTCATGTCGTGGCAAGACAGTAGGCGCGGAAGATCCCAATAATACAGCGTCTTCTGCATGGGCTTTGCCTATGGCAGATAAAAAGCGTATAACAATGGGATGATTGGCATAACCTGTTTCTTGCAAAACCGCATAGAGCTTGCGATCTGGGTCGAATTTTGCCAATCCAGCTCGAGCATATGCCAAGGTAGACTCTATGGCAGAACCGCCAAGCTCTCTATCACGACGCACTTCATCGCCCCATGCTGCCACTTGTTGCTCATGAGCCTTAGCGTGCTCTTGCGCATTGCGATGCGAAATTTCCAAAAGCTTCTGCGCTTTCATATTATCAAGACCCAATTCGCGAGCTTGTTCTTCAAAGATGGCTTGCTGCATTTCATTTAAGGTCATATCTGGTGGAATTTGCAACTGATAACAAACACACATCTCTTCGTCATGGTTGGAAGGTATGTTCAGCAAGTTTTGTGACAAGCTTTGCAACACTTGTTGTTCCTTTGCCCCTTGGCCTTTTTTCACCATTCTTGCTCCTTTTCCTTGCATTACTTCAGGCATTTTTCCTCCTCATAGTCCATGATTAATTGTAAAATATTTTGCGCCCCTTGTGCGCTGTGCCCCGCAGCTAACCAGCGTAAAAATACTCTTCCTTCTTTACAGGCCATAAGCCCACGTACTGCCTCCTTCATATGTTTATCAAAAGTGCGTTGCGCTTCTTGCACATCTTCCCTTTGGCCTTGCATGGCCGTGAACACATTTTCCATACGCTCCCTTTTTGTTATACAAATAGCCTCAGCTCCTACTCAATGCCCTTAATCAAGGCAGAAGCTAAAGTATTCTCTTCTAACGACACCTTGCTTAAATCAGCAGCCATAGCAGTAACACTTTCTAAAGTTTCAAGGCTTTGCTGTTGCTGTTCTTGTTGCGCTTTTTGTTGCGCAATTGCGAATTGCTGTTCCTCTCTTGCTTTGCGCAATTGCTGTCGCTCTTCGACCGAGTGCAACAATGCTGGTGCCACACCCAAGTATTCAGCATATTCTTCCACCGCTTTGTCTGCATTGAGCATGTCTGTAACTTCCGGCTTAGTGGCAGATATATTTTTTACAAAAGCGACCAACCTATCTACTGCCGAGGTGCTCACCATTTTTTGGGCTTGCGCTAAAAGACTTACAAATTCTACTTTGATTTTTTGCCCTTGAAATTCTTTAGGCATGGGCGGTGCCATGTTATGGCGTAGCATCAGTTGAAAAGTGCGCTCAATAAGCGGCGTAAAAAGCTCAAAGTGCAATCTTTCCAAGGCAGGACCTAATAGAATGAGCTTTTCTTCTTCACGCACTGCCACCTCCTTGGCAGTCACATGTTGTTTTTGCGAGCTATCAAGTAAAAGGCGAAATAAGTCATTATACAGCCCTTTTTGTATTTGTCTTTGTACATCTTGCATGGCAAGACGAGCGCCTTGAATTTCAGGGCGGATATCTAAGATGGGAGTGGCAGCTTGCGGACTTTGCCCCGGCGCAGATTCCACATAATTGATGCCACCGGGGGTCAAGTCGAGACCTACAGATTTTAACGAAGCCGATACAGCTGTTGGTGGATCTACGGCCTTATGAATAGCTTTAAGCATGGTAATGCCCATTTGCTGCAACATGCGACAATCTGGCAATACATCCATGGCCGGCGACCGTCCGTACACATCATTACCGGCCACATCCCAGCGCACTCCAAAGCCGGGAAAAGCTTCAAAACCCGACTCTGACAATATACCTTTACCGTGTTGAGCACGAAATCCTTCAAGCCAATACACCGAAGCAAAGGGCATATGCTTAGGCAAGCGGCCTTGACTTGCATCTTCCTTACGCGGGAATATGGCATGTATCACCGTATGACTGCTCTCTCTGCCATGAGCCCCTTCTTTCAAAACATAATCGGGCAAGCGTGCTTTACCAAAATGCATTTTTAATTGACGTGAACTCATGCGAAAACGACGAAACACCACGTCTACCCTTTGCTTTGCATTAATATCAAGGCAGTATTCACCGGCACAAAAGGGTAAAAAGCGAAAACCGTGTTCAAAATCTGCCAATTCCAACATAAATGCAGTGCCAAAAGTACCTAGCTCGCCATAAAGAGTATGCACAGCACTATAAAAATTAGAACCGGCAAAAATTTTTGCCATACGTTTACTCACATCCATAAGCCAAGTACGCATGGGAGCGTGAGCAGCCAACTCGGCATCTTCCAAACTTAGTTGAAACCAAGGCCGTGCAGGACTTGTCATGCCACCTTGCAGGCCTGCCGCCAAAGTGCGCATAGCTAGAATGCCTGTAGCATCTACCAATTTATCATTGAGCATGGGCATTTTTCGCCATGCATGAGGGCTCTTACCCACATTACGATAACGAGTTGGCAAGAAATGATCTGCTAAATCTTCCCAAGCAGCCTCATAGCTGTGCCTTGCTTCAAGCAAAGCAGAAAATCTTTGCTGCAATCGCTGAATTTTCAAAGGATCTATTTGCATATTATTGCCCCAAAAGGGTATGCCCTTGCGAGTTTTGCGTTGCGCTTTGCACAGGACTTGTAAGCACAGCCCCCTGAATGCCCGAAGCTTTGGCAGCCTTGTCTTTTTGACTACGTCTTGCCGCGGTGGCGGCTTCGGTGACAGGTTTAGCCACTTGCGCTTTTTCTGGTGCTGTATAAACGGGAGCAGCTGGTGCGCTATAACCTCCGGTAGAAAATCCCATAATGCCTCCTTTGTTGTTGTGCAGAGGCAAAATGCCAAAATTGTGAATTTTCGTAAGAGTGAAACGTTTCAGATAAGAGTTCTGCACAATTCATTGTACAGAACTCTTCAGATAGGTATTTTGCCTACATTACATAGGCGCTCTGAGCGTGCTACAAACAAAATCTTGAAATATGCATTTTGTCCCTTTTATCACTAGTGACAAAGCAGAATTTTTTTGGTATT
>CAZBDD010000157.1:0-4660 GCA_964490475.1 uncultured Desulfovibrionaceae bacterium | reverse complement strand
CCGTGCCTCCATACTTACGCGTAACAGAAGAATCTGCTTGTGAAAAAGCGGAAAATAATTTGTTCATATGGTCGGCGCTAAGGCCAATACCAGTATCGCGCACAGAAAATTGGTAGTTGGCTGAATGACTTGTTTGAGAAAGCAAGGTTACATTTAAAGAAATAGTACCTTGATGTGTGAATTTAATGGCATTACTTATAAGATTAAAAAGTACTTGCTTAAGACGCAGGGAGTCACCCAGTAAAACCTTGGTGTCACTTTCTGTATTTTCTAGTACCAGCTGAAGACCTTTATCCGTAATAGGCACAGTGTAGAGGTTGTCAATTTCTTTGAAAACATGCTGTAAAGTGAAAGGGGTAGCCTCAATTTCAAGTTTACCGGCCTCAATTTTGGAAAAGTCTAAAATATCATTGATAATGCGTAAAAGGTTATTGGCAGAGAAAAGGGTCTTTTCCACATACTCACTTTGTAAGCTTTGTAAATCTGTCCCTTTAAGCAAATGTAAAAGCCCTAAAATGCCGTTCATGGGTGTACGAATTTCATGACTCATATTGGCAAGAAATTCGCTTTTGGCCTTGGTACTTTGCTCTGCTAAGTCTTTAGCCTGGCGCAAATCTTCTTCGGCTTCATGAATTTCTTGCAGCATGGCTTTAAATTCGCGTAAATCACGCACGTAAGAAATGGCTCCGAACTTTTCTTGGTGAATTATGCGCACAATGGTTACTTCCACCGGTAAAGGAGTTTTATCCTGAGGAAGTATGCACATGAATTCAAAGCGTTCATAGCCGCTCTCCACGGCTTTTTGTAACCAGTCAGTGACTACTTCGATGGAGGGACGCCCATCAGGCTGGCATTCTGGTAAAATGGAAGGGAAGTTTGTCATATATTCTTCTTTGCTTCCAAAGCCGTAAAGCTTAGCCACTTCTAAATTACAGTCTACCAATTGTAGTTGGTCGTCCCAAAAGTTGGCTCCCATGGGAAAAGAGTCTAACATAAGTTGAGAGCGTATCTCTGTTTGCCGCGCTAGTTCTTGGCTAGCTTTAATTTGGCGTAAATCTTGAGTAAAACCTACGACAACATCTTCGCCGTTTAGGGTGCTTCGAATAAGGGTGATTTCTGCGGGAATTTGTTCTCCGTCAAATTTTTGATGCAACCATTCAAACTTATCATACCCCTCTTCAAAAGCTCTTTTGATATGTTCTTGTGCTGCTTCAGAAGAAAGTGTGCCGTCCGGTTGGTATTCTGGCGAAAGTAAATGGAATTTATCTAAATACTCTTGAGTGTCTTTCAAATCAAAGAGGCGTGCGGCTTCTTTGTTGCAGGCAAGGTTTTGTAAATCTCTACTCCAGAAGTTTGCACACATAGGCAAAGTGTCTAGCATAAGGCGATTGCGTATTTCAGCTTGCCGTGCCAATTCTTGGCTTTCTTTAATTTCGCGCAAATCTTGAGTATACCCCACCACAAAGTCTTCATCATCAAGATTACAGCGTATCAGCGTAACTTCCGCGGGGATGGGCTCTCCATTGAGTTTTTGATGCATCCATTCAAATTTGCTATATCCTTCTTCGAAGGCGCGTACTATGTGTAAGCCCGCCGCCACAGAAGACAGCCTGCCATCGGGTTGGTATTCCGGCGAAAGACTATGAAATTTATCTAAATATTCTTGAGTGTTTTTAAGGTCAAAGAGTCGTACAGCTTCTTCATTGCAAGCAAGATTTTCAAAATCTTTACTCCAGAAGTTGGCGCAAAGGGGCATGGTGTCCAGCATAATTTGATTACGCGCCTGCGCAAGAAGAGTTTCTTTTTGGCTGGCTTTTAATTCTCGTAAGTCTTTAATATAGCCTACAACACTTACTTCATTATGGACGACAATACGAATAAGGGTGATTTCACAAGGTATGGAGGTACCATCAATTTTGCAATGCTCCCACTCGTTAACAACCTTTCCCTCTTCTAGAGCTTTAGAA
Organism: uncultured Desulfovibrionaceae bacterium; assembly: GCA_964490475.1. Taxonomy (GTDB): domain Bacteria; phylum Desulfobacterota; class Desulfovibrionia; order Desulfovibrionales; family Desulfovibrionaceae; genus CAYJAD01. The sequence goes on along the minus strand of CAZBDD010000157.1, from coordinate 2,693 downwards.
AAATTTTCGTGCATTACCTCAGTGGTTTTACGCCCGTTAGGTTGAAATTCAGGTAAAAAGTTCATGAAGTTTTCAATAAACTCTTCTTCGTTTTTCATATCAAAAAGTTTTGCCATGGCAAGGTTACACGCTAAAAGAGTTCTTTCTTTGCTCCAAAAAGTGGCGCCCATGGGCATGCTGTCTAGCATGGCTTGACTACGTTCTTTGATAAGTTCTGCAGATTCTGGCAGTGAAGCCGAAGTAAGTTGTGTAGGTTTATTCATGTGCTCTCCATAAACGAAACGGCGTAACAGTAAATGGGAAAATAAAATTGTCTGTTACGGTATTATACTATAGTAATCCAATCGTTAAAATAGTCTTTTCTAAAGACTGAGGCAAGTATTTTACGGACATTTTTTTATTTTTGTTGCCCTTTGTAGCTCAAGTACTGCTGCAATAAGAGCTCTGCTATGTCATAAACCTTTGCAATTTCTTCACCGGTGATTTGTGGAATATGTATGCCACAAATGCAAGTAACTGTGCAGCATAAATGCTTTTGTATGCTTTGCGCCATATGTTGCGCCAGTACGTCTTCTCTATGTCCTGGTAAACAGGTATGTGCAGTGCCTTGTGAATATGTTGTGGCTACGGCTCCTATGTGTGGCTTTTGTCCACCATCTAGTAAGATGCAAAGATCTTGACCCAGATTAAGTGCGCGTAAGCGTACATTCACTCGTCCTTCTGTATGAGAAAATTCTATCATGCTTTTTGCATTTGCTGGGGAACAGCGTGAATATGTTGACTATCCAGCTGGCTATATAGGATAGATATACGTGAAAAAGAGGAAGGGGCATAATAAATAATATGCTTGCAATGCGATAAAAGTAACATTTCTACTACGGCATCAAAACCTTTTTGAACATTGCTTATGCCCTCAACATAACAATGTAAAGGCACGTTGACACCTTGAAAAGTCTTTTCTCGAACTGTGCAATGTGGATACAGGCGTTGCACCATTTTTTCTACGAAAGCATTGTCTGTGCAAAGGAATATTTCATCTCCTTGTCTATATATCTCTTGCAAAGTGGCAAGCATTTGCGGCAAAGGGCTTTGTAAATCGCTGTGTCTAATGTGTAAACCAAGAGGGGCAGAGCCAAAGTGTTTGGTATAAAAGCTACGAACTTCTTGTTGAATGCTCTGCGTAGGCTGAAGATGCTTTTGCAGTAAGGCTCTTTGAATTTCTAAAGAATCTAATCCTGAATAGAGAGGGAATTTTTTCTGTAAAAGAGTAAGAAGGGCATTAACTCCTTGTAAATCCCACCCCCAATAAACCAAAATAGCTGGAGCTTTATTATCCTTTTCTAAAAGCTGCTCTTGAGTGAGGTTGTAAGCCGTTTGATGATGAGAACTCATGTGTTCATTGTTGTTGAATAAATACTCCACGGCTATGCATTCTCTAAGGTTTTCTTTCCAAAAAGAGGGGCTAACCTCAGCGCCTGTGTCATATGCTTCAAGCACGTCTTCACATGAAGCTATATCAATATGTTGCAGAGAAAACCAAAGAGGAAATACATTGGAAAAATCATCTGAGTAAAGGCCGTCACGCCAGTCTACACACAGTGTTCTGCCTGTAAGTAAACAGTACGCAATGCCAGCAAGCACTGCTTGTAATCTATTCGAAAGGCCACCAGAAGCTCGAACAACGAAATATTTCTTTAGGTTGGACATAATTTTTTAGCTCTCTCTGTCAAAAGGTGTAAGTAAACCACGAAATCTGTAATGGCTTCAGGCCCACTTTGCAAGCGGCAATTCACATAAGCGGCGATATATTGCTGAAAGGTCATACCTTGTCCATAAACAGGGTAAATGCGCTCAGCCGTGGCAAAGGGAAGGTTAAATTTTTCTCCCACTTGTGGATGGATAGGTTGAATAAATTCATCCTCTTGCTGTGAAAATAGTTGTCGAATATTCGCCGGAACGGCACCTAGTCCTATATATTCTAACACACTGTCTGCTACAAATAAGCTCAAACGAGGTGCGGGGTGATTGACAGTATAAAATAGTTGTTCATCTCGCCAGTAAGTATCTATAAGGGGTAGTGTAGGAAAAAGAAGTCCCTCTTCTTTTTTTTGTTCTTTTTGTCGAGATGCTAGTCGTAACGCATCTAAATCATATTTAACTTCAAGACGCCCTCGCGTGTATAAATGTAAAATTTCGTTAAAGGATAAGCCACGTTGATATAAGTCCTCCAATAACATATCGCCATAGGCCATAGAGGTTTTGTTAGTCCATAAAGGCCAGTAACCATTAAAAAACATATTTGGGATGCGTAAACGCTGTGCGTGAGGAGGAATTTTTTGTAAAATACGCTCACTGGCCAGTGTTTCCCAATGTAATTCTAAGTGTTGATAAAGAAAAAGAGAGCATTTTTCCAAAAGCTTTTCATCTAATTTGTCACGTAAATGGTTTGTGTATTTCACAATAGTAAATTTTTGCGCAAAAGAAGGCGTAGCCGATAAAAGAAAATGTAAATTGTCACCTTGGCAATTTGCATGAATGATACAAAGTTCTTTCACAGAAGTTCCTTAATAAAAAAATCTAGTTTTTGATGGTGTTAAGAGTAAAACACAGACAGTGACAAAAAAAAAGTGTTTTTTTTCTTGACGTCAGGGGAACTTTCGTACATATTGCCGTTCCGCCGTTTGAGACGGCGA
>CAZBDD010000156.1:0-4674 GCA_964490475.1 uncultured Desulfovibrionaceae bacterium | reverse complement strand
CTTTTTGCCAATGATATAAAAAAGAAAAAAGCCAAAAATGCTGAAGAAGATTCCATGGAAAAAAAAGTGGCTGCAGGCGAAATGGTTAAAGATCCCGAATGTGGCACCTACATTGAAAAAGATAGTAGTATTACCGTAAAAGATGGAGATGTTATTCACCGTTTTTGTAGCTACGATTGCCGCGATGCTTTTTTAGAAAAAGTACGCAATGGTAGCCGTGTATTACCTGACGCACCCGAGACCTCTGAAGCGCCTTCTTCAGAAAAAAACTAAGCTTACATTTCCATGGAACAAACGGCACAACATTGCACAGCTAGCAATGCCTCTTTTTGGCACAAAAACATGGAAGAGTGGCTGGACACCTTATTGGTAGAAAGGGGACTTTCACCGCATACAGCAGCTAGCTATGGGCATGATTTAAAAAATTTCCTTGCATTTTTAGAAGAAAGTGCTCTTGAAAATGCTCGCTCTTTTCAAGAGCACGAACTTTTTCTCTATTTGGTTTGGCTACAAAGGCGCGGCCATGCTGGGCGCACCCTTTCGCGACATGTATCAAGCTTGCGAGGCTTTTTTGCTCATTTAGTAGAACAAGGTATTTTTGCAAAGAACCCTGCAAAATTATTAGAAAGCCCTAAACTTCCCTCTTTATTACCGGAATTTTTAACTCAAGAAGAAGTGCAAAACCTTTTAGAAAAACCTCCCTTACGTGAACGAGCTGGTCAACGTGACCGTTGCATCTTGGAATTACTCTACGCTTCGGGTTTACGAGTATCAGAGCTTTGCCAATTACGCCTCTTAGATGTAGATGCGCAAAGGCGCATCTTGCGGATTTTTGGCAAAGGATCCAAAGAAAGATATGTGCCCATGCACGACCAAGCCATGCAATTATTGGAAGAATACATACAGCATTGGCGCCCTCAATTCACCCCAAAGGAAGATTTTATTTTCATTAATCGTTCAGGACGTGGCCTTACACGTCAATATATTTGGAAATTAGTAAAAAAATATGCTTTAGAAGCAGGCATACGGCAAAACATTTCTCCGCATACTTTTCGTCACTCCTTTGCTACGCACCTCTTAGAAGGCGGTGCAGATTTACGCACAGTACAATTGCTTTTAGGGCATAGTGACATTAGCGCAACAGAAATTTATACCCACATTCAGCCACGACGCTTACAAGAAATACATCAACGCTATCACCCCCGAAGTGCTATTAAAAAATCAAGAGTTTCTCATGACTTGCGAACATAAAATACAAAAAAACATACTCCCTTCAGCTAACGACACACTTATTACTTGTCACGTCAATGCCGACTTTGATGCTTTTGCCGCCATTATTGCTGCACAATTTCTCTATCCTGGCGCCATCTTACTTTTCCCAGGAACGCAAGAAAAAGCATTACATGTGTTTTATACAGAAACTGCTTCTTTCATGTATAATTTTCAAAAAAGTGAAGATATTCCTTGGAATAAAATATCTACATTGGTTGTGGTGGATACCAAACAAAGAAGCCGTTTAAATCATGTCAGCAATCTGTTGGAGCGGCAAGATATAGCAGTGCACATTTGGGACCATCACCCCATATCTAATGACGATATATCTAGCACGCACAACCATACAGATCGTGTGGGCGCCACGGTAACCCTGCTTGTTAAAGAGCTACAAACGCAAAAAATAGATATCTCATGCCAAGATGCCACTGTATTAGGTCTTGGAATTTATGCCGATACCGGCTCTTTTACCTATACTTCAACCCAAGCAGATGACTTGCGTGCGGCGGCATGGCTTTTAGAAAAAGGTATGGATGTCAGCTCCATAAGCGATATAGCGGCTCATGAATTTACAGCGGCTCATGTGCATGCCCTCTATGGATTGCTAGAGTCAGCCACCACGTATCAAGCAGGCAATGTTCCTGTCATTATAGCCGATGCCTCCATGGAACATTATTTAGGTGACTTTGCCTTTTTAGCGCACAAACTTATGGAAATGGAACGCTTTGAAGTGCTTTTTGCTTTGGGCCGCATGGGAGATCGCATTACAGTGGTGGCTCGCAGTCGGCGCGAAGAAATAAACGTGGGGCAAGTTTGCACAGCATTGGGCGGTGGCGGACATGCCTATGCGGCTTCTGCTTCTGTACGCCATAAGACCATACAAGAAGTACGTGAAATTATTTTTCAAAATATTTATAGTCAAAGCCATCCGGAGAAATGCGCAAAAGATTACATGTCCTCTCCGGCCTTAGGCATTGAAGAAGATATTAGCATTGAAGATGCCTACCATTTTATGGTGCATTTTGATTTGAAAGCAGTGCCTGTCTTTAAAAAAGGAACACGATCTTGTGTTGGTATTTTAGACGCCCACACTGCCGGTCGCGCTGTGAATCATAAATTGCTGGAATTTGAAACCTACATGCAGAAGGATATTTACACCCTGCCCCCTGAAGCAAGTCTATTGGAACTTATTGAAGTTATAGTGGACTCACGGCAAAGCCTTGTGCCAATAGTAGAAAATGACGTAGTGGTAGGTGTGGTTTCTCGCACTGACCTTGTGCATATTTTTATGAATGCCCCAAGCCCCACAACACAACAATATAAAAGCAATAAGACTCGGTATTTAACAAAACTTCTTCGTGATAGATTGCCGCAGCATATTATTTCATTTTTAGAAAGTGCCGGCAGTATTGCAGATGATTTACACATGACAGCCTATGCTGTGGGTGGTTTTGTGCGAGACATTTTGTTGGATCGCCCTAATTTTGATATAGATATAGTGGTGGAAGGCAACGGCATAACCTATGCCAAAGCCCTAGCCAAACATGTGGGCGGGCGGGTGCGTACCCATCAAGAGTTTTTAACAGCCATCGTCATTTTTAAAAACCACGAAGGCGAAGACGTTCACATAGATGTGACCACGGCCCGTTTAGAATACTACAAATACCCCGCAGCCATGCCCACGGTGGAAGTTTCTTCCATCAAACTTGACTTATTTCGCAGAGATTTCACCATCAATGCTTTGGCTATGCATTTGGGGAAAAATGTCTTTGGGCAATTGGTTGATTTTTTTGGAGGCCAAAGAGATATACATGACAAGCGAATACGCGTATTACATACCTTAAGCTTTGTGGAAGACCCCTCGCGTTGCTTACGTGCTGTGCGTTTTGCTCAGCGCTATAACTTTAAATTGGGCCCCAAAACAGAACAACTCATCAAAAATGCCCTAACGCTCAACCTTATTGATAAACTGTCCGGTGCACGTTTGTACCACGAAATGCGTAGTATTTTTGACGAGTTTAATCCCGTATCTTGTCTCTGGCATTTAGATGTTCTGGGTATTTTAAGTGCCATTCACCCTCTTTTGCGCCTTATTCCTCAAAGGCAAGAGTTGCTCTATTCCTTAAAAGATATTCACGATTGGTATCACTTGCTGTACTTTGAAGATAAACCAAGGCGCTGGATTTTATATATACTAGGTTTATGCCATCGCTATAACTATGGAGAATGTCAAGGAATTTTACAAAGATTAGGAATACCCCAAGTACAACAAGAAGAAATTCTTGGCTTACGTGAACATATTCGCAGTCTGCGTCCTTTGGTAAAACAATGGCACCATAAAAAACAAAAGATCAGCCAATTATGCACTATTTTATCCAGTGCTAGTTTAGAAGCTTTGCTCTTTATGATGGCGCGTACCCATAGCGAAGAATTACGCATGGCTTTGTCACGCTATATTACCACTTGGCGCCATGAGAAAATCGAAGTTACAGGAAAAGACTTGCTTTCTTCAGAATTTGGACTGAAATCCAGCCCTGAGATAGGAAATATTTTGCGACGCATTAAAGCCGCTAAATTGGATGGGCGCGCCACTAGCCGTGAAAAACAATGGCAATTAGCGAAAAAACTAGCAAAAAGTGTAAAAAAACAAAATTCCAATATCTGAGGGAAAACCATTTCAGATTTTCCCTCAGAAAAGCTTATGCATTTTTCATTAACATACTATTATTGCACTTGAAAATCGTGCTTTAAGCTATATCTGCTTAAGCGTGGGCCATTGCTGCTATTAAAAGGAGCTATACTCCCACCATTAAGACCTAATAAAGGCACGCTATATTCTATTCTGAAGCTTTCACCGGGGCCCACTGGGGTCAAGGTTTCAGGAGTACTAATAGTAATGCTACCAGTTGCAGTGCCGAGACTGGTACCATTGCCTGTGGCATTGGCAGAAAAGCCCATGCTACGACTTGTAATGGAAGAAATAGTTTTATTAGAGCTATTATTCACGCAAGTAGCTATAATTTTGGCAAAATAGTAACCTTCGCCGTTTACGTCATTTTGATTTGGGTTACGATGCAAAGAAAAACCAGAATAAGACACAGACACCCAAGCCGGTCTTGCCTCAGCAGCTACAGAACCCATAAAAGTTACCAATAAAAGTAAGGCCACAGCCATAAACCACGATTTTTTCAACATCTCTTTCTCCTAAGTAAAAAATTGTTTTTATGTAACATATACATATTATGCAATTCTCATTGCATACATCCCCACAAGTTCAGGCTCCATGACAACCACGGCTGCCATAAATGTTACCCCAAGGGATAACAAACATAAAAGTATACACAATAGCAAGAGTAATTTTTTTTTATGCAAAAAGGCATACCATATACTCCAAAGAAAAAA
>CAZBDD010000155.1:0-4675 GCA_964490475.1 uncultured Desulfovibrionaceae bacterium | reverse complement strand
TGCAAAACATACAAGCCATGGTTTACACTTAAATAAAAAGTATAGATACGAAAAAGAGTTACAAATGCTAGAAGTAATGCTGTAATACCCACCACCCAAAATACAGAACCATGTGCTATGCTAAGAGCGCACAATAAAGCCCAACAAACCAAGACGGTGGCGCTAAAAAACGAATCTCCAATGGCCGAAAGGGTAGTGGCAGTGGTGGATATAAGCTTTTCTGCATGTTCAGAAGGCATGTGTCCAGCATTAATGTTTTTTTCAAGGGCTATGCAAAATCCTACCAAGAGAGAAGCCATGACTGTATGCGTGCGTACATGACTAAGGTAGCGGCGTCTTGCATCTTGTAGGGCGTTGGCATCAGAATAGAGTTCCTTTAAAGCAGGTTCCATGGCATGCAAAAAGCCCACGCGTTGCATGCCATGGGAAGACATGGCAGCACCTATGCTCCAAGTGCGCATGAGGCAGCGCCATAATGTGCGTTTTTGCAAAGGGTTGCTCATGATTACTTCTGTAGCCAAGTCTCAATATCTGTCAATTGTTGCTGTATAGATGCTGGGCCAGTACCTCCCGGCGTATTGCGTCGAAGCACTGCGGCTTTGTAATCTAAAACCTCATAAACATCTTGCTCTATTTGTGCGCAAATACTTTGTAAATCTTCAAGAGCCACATCTTCAAGCCCCATACCTTTTTGTTCGGCCAGAGCTACGGCAGCACCGGTAATGTGATGAGCTTCACGAAAAGCTATACCTTTTCCTACAAGATAGTCTGCCAGCTCTGTTGCATTTAAAAATCCTGCTTTACAAGCGGCATACATGCGGTCTGTACGAAATGTCAGCGCATCAAGCATGCCTGCCATGAGTGTCAGGGAAGATTGCAATGTTTTTGTGGCATCAAGAAAAGGTTCTTTATCTTCTTGCAAGTCTCTATTGTAGGTGAGGGGAAGACCTTTTAAGGTGGTAAGCATGGCCGTGAGGGAACCATAAACGCGCCCCACCTTACCACGCATAAGTTCAGCCACATCGGGATTTTTCTTTTGTGGCATAATAGAAGAACCAGTGGCATAGCCATCGGGCAGATTTATGAAACCAAAAGCAGGGTTAGCCCACAATAAAATTTCTTCACAAAAACGTGAGAGATGCATCATGGTGCAAGAAGCTGTAAAAAGCGCTTCTGCTAAAAAGTCTCTATCGGCAACAGCATCCATAGAATTATGAAAAATGCCATACATATCTAATTCTTGAGCTACAGATGCAGGATCAAGATTATAGGTTGTACCAGCTAAAGCGGCAGCACCTAATGGAGAAATGCGTACGCGTTTTTCTGCATCAACCATGCGGGCATGATCTCGGCTAAACATCCATGCATAAGCTAATAAATGCTGGGCAAGGCTTACTGGCTGTGCCGGTTGTAAATGGGTATAGCCGGGAAGTATGCTGTCTTGGTGTTCTTTGGCGCGTGCTACAAAAACACTGATAAGCTGATGAGTAAGCTGCTGCCATTGACGCATATTATCGGAAACAAAGAGACGAAAGGCAAGACCTACTTGGTCATTTCGGCTACGACCTGTATGAAGCTTCTTGCCCACGTCTCCTACAATTTCCGTTAAGCGTGACTCAATGTTCATGTGTACATCTTCAAGGGATGTTTTCCACGTAAAGTTTCCCGATTCAATTTCAGCTTGCACAGTTTCAAGACCTGCAACAAGTTGCTCGGCTTCTTCCACAGTGATGATGCCTTGACGCCCAAGCATGCGTGCATGGGCTTTGGAACCGGCGATATCGTGGGCATACAGAGCCTGATCATAAGAACAAGATTCGGTATAGGCTGCAACAGCCTCTTCTGGTCCTTGAGAAAAGCGACCACCCCAAGAAGTGTTTTTTGACATGAGTATCTCTTTTACTGATTATTTTAAGTTCATTTTTTGTTTCATGCCAGCTATGGTGCGCAAGCGTAAACCGTCAAGGCGTATAAAGCCAGCAGCATCTTTATGATCGTAAGTGGCCACGTCGGCTTCTTCAAAAGTAGCTAAATCATGAGAGAATAAGCTGTAAGGAGATGTACGACTTATAGGCCAAGCATTACCTTTGTAAAGCTTTAAAGTTACGGTGCCGGTGACAAATTCTTGCGCTTTATCCATAAGAGCTTGCATAACTTCACGTTCAGGCGCAAACCAAAATCCATCATAAATAGTAGTAGAGTAGCGAGGTACCAATAAATCGCGAGTAGCAAGCACTTCACGGTCAAGGCAAAGGCCTTCAAGGTCTCGATGAGCTGTGTATAATATGGTGCCGCCGGGGGTTTCGTAAACGCCGCGGCATTTCATACCTACCACACGGTTTTCTACCATATCAAGGCGACCAATACCGTGCTTAGCACCAAGAGTATTTAAATGCTTTACAATGGTGGCAGGAGACATGGTTTCACCATTCACCGCTATGGGATTACCACGCTCAAAGCTGATAGTAATGACTTCAGGCTCGTCGGGGGCTTTTTCCATAGGTACGCATAAGCGGTAGCAGGTATCGTCAGGGGCAGCGCCCGGATCTTCTAATTCAGAACCTTCAAAGCTGCAGTGAAGCATATTTTCGTCCATACTGTAGCGCTTGGCTTCAGATGAAATAACAATGCCATGTTTATCGGCAAAATCATTTAACACTGTGCGAGACATAAGGTCCCATTCACGCCAAGGGGCAATTACGCGAATGTCCGGTGCAAGGGCATTAACAGAAAATTCAAAACGCACTTGATCATTACCTTTACCGGTGGCACCATGAGCTACGGCGTCGGCGCCTTCTTTACGAGCAATTTCTACCAAACGCTTGGCAATAAGGGGACGAGCAATGGCTGTGCCAAGTAAATAGCGGCTTTCATATAGACCACAAGCACGCATCATGGGGAAAACATAATCGCGAGCAAATTCTTCGCGTAAATCTTCTACATAAGCTTTAGAAGCGCCGGTTTTAAGGGCTTTTTCTTCTACGCCAGACAAGTCTTCACTTTGTCCAAGGTCTGCTGTCATGGTGATGACTTCGCAATTATAGGTTTCAATCAGCCATTTTAAAATGACAGATGTGTCTAACCCGCCGGAATACGCAAGTATTACTTTATTAACTTTCGACATAATATCCTCTTTGCACTCAATATTTTGCGATGCTTAAGGCTCTATAAGCTTGACAAAAGTTCGTTCTTAACAAGCTATGGCTAGGCGTAAAAAAGCATCGCGTTTAGGCTACTTTGCCCTTGCAATGGCGCAGTATTGCGCAAAGTTTAAAAGGGTGCAAGTATTGTCTTTATAAGAAAAATAGCAAGAAAAGAGTTTTATGAAATTTATTATAATAAATTAAATAGTTAACTCATTTATTTTACATAAAAATAAAAAGAAATTATAAAATTTTTTCTTGACCCTTATCAAACATAGGGCTAGATATACAACCAAGTGGAGAGGTAGCGAAGCTCGGCCGTAACGCGCTCGACTCGAAATCGAGTTGTCCTTTTATCGGGGCACGTGGGTTCGAATCCCACCCTCTCCGCCATATAACACTATAAAAATAAGGCTTTATGCAAAAACATAAAGCCTTATTTTTATTTAAATGAAATTCTCTTTTTGTAAGTTAGTTATTCTGCAAAAACAAAAGATTTCAAACATGTTCACATAAATGTAAAGCAGTAATCAATTTTTTACTAGAACAATTTTATTAAATAAATTGTTATTGTGCATACTCACCTGTGTAAGTAGTCTTTATGCTAATGATGGTCCATGTATTCTTACCCTTATATATACGAGGTTTGACAAGCGCTACAAATGTTCCATAAATTTCTTCATCCTGACTATCGGCATTGTATAAGATGCCTTCTATCTGAATGTTACCATTAGCTAACTTTTTCGCTTTTTCTACTCTAGTAACATCTGCACCTCCACCATCTGCACCTCCAAAAAAATATTTACCATCTTTCCAAATAAAATCCATAGTATCATCTGAAGGGAGTACTGAAGGAAATTCTGTAATGGTATAGTCAAAATACCTCTTGAGTGCTTCTGCAACATACTTATCAGAAAGAGCTAACTTACCATCTTTGTGAAATTCTACTTTATCAAAATCAAAAATAAAATAATACCAAACACCAAAATAAATCATTTCTTCCGGTTTTTTTGGATCCAAAATTTCTTTTGCCGTGAAATTATTTAACTTTAATAAGGTAAAAACATCTAAAAATTCACCCATTTTTTTTAGCTCTTCTTTAGAGAATTCTTGCTTGGCATAAGATTTTGATATATCAACACTGCTTAGACATAAAAACATGCTCACCAATAATAATGGTATCATACGTAACTTCATAATATCTCCGTAGTATAACAAAAAAGTTTTATTTAGTAAGACGACCTTCAAACACCTAAAACATAAAATTGATATATACAATATATACCGCATAAAGAGGAACACTTCAAGTAGTTTCTTAAGGAAAGGCTCATTTCTTGAGAAATACAATTTTTTTGTAATACTTGATCAATACTGAAAAGAGTTTGAAGGGATGGGGAGTTCAAGGGGAAAAGGAAACTTTTGGGCTTTGGCACTTGTCCCTTTAGGGGAAGGTTCCCTTCCCCCCTTAAGAGAATACATAAGCTACATAAACAGAAATATTTTTATGAATATTGTACACCATGACTGATAGG
>CAZBDD010000154.1:0-4675 GCA_964490475.1 uncultured Desulfovibrionaceae bacterium | reverse complement strand
TTTCTGTGGCTGCGGCTCAGGAAGGGGAAAAACTCACCACTTTAGATGGTCAAGAACGCACTTTGCTGGCGCAAGATATTACCATTCGCGATGCTCAAGGCCCTGTGGCTTTAGCTGGTGTAATGGGCGGCTTAGATTCAGAAATTGTGGCAGATTCTCGCACGGTTTTCATTGAAAGTGCTGTGTTTAGAGCAGCTTCTGTGCGTAAAACTGCGCGACGTTTGGCTTTGCACAGCGAAGCCTCCTACCGCAATGAGCGCGGTGTAGATCAAGTGGGTAATACCTATGCCATGGAGAGAGCCACAGACCTTATGGCTCAATGGGCCAAGGGTACTGTACGCAAAGGAGTATGCAAGGCAGAACCACGCCCATGGGCTGCGCCTATCATGAATTACCGTTTACAACGTTCCAATGATTTATTGGGGCTAACCTTAGATGCCGCATATTGCAAAAATGTATTAACAGGGCTTGGCTGCTCGGTGGATGACAGTAATGCAGAAATGTGGCAGGTATCTGCCCCCTCATGGCGCCATGACATAGAGCGCGAAGCTGACCTTATTGAAGAAGTGGGGCGTGTTTATGGGCTTGATAATATAGAACCCATATTGCCCATGGTGCCACACCATTTAGATGATGCAGGAAAAGCGTGCAGTGTTTACGACTTTTGGTCTAGCTTAAAGCAATGGGGACGTGGTTTAGGACTTAACGAAGCCATAAATTATAGCTTTGTAGGGCATAAAGATTTAGATCATTTGCAATTATCTGCAGAAAATCGTGTTTCTATTGCCAATCCTCTTTCTGCAGATCAAGACGTTTTGCGAACTGCATTGGCTCCGGGTTTGCTCCACACCTTGCGAAATAACTTGTCTCAGGGTAGCATGGGACTACGCATTTTTGAATTGGCGCATATTTTCACAGCTGATGCTACCTCAGAAACCACCGCTAAGGAAGAAGGCCGTCTTGGCCTTATGCTCTACGGACAACGCTTTGACGGCACATGGCCTCAAGTGGATGCCGAAGTGGATTATAGCGATATAAAAGGTCTTGTAGAGCATTTGCTTACCTCTTTACATTTGGGAAATGCGTCTTATGCTTTAGAAGATGGGCACGCGTATTTATTGCCGGCAGTGCGTATTACAGTGCAGGGGCAAGTGCTTGGGTATATGGGCAGGGTAAGACCCGCCATGGCAGAAGCGTATCATGCCAAAAAAGATGTTTGGATGGCTGAGCTGAATTTAGAATTATTGCGTACCTTAGTGGATGCGGCTAAAATTAGCTTTACGGCTTTACCCATTTATCCGCCTGTGCGCCGCGATATAACTATCATCACCGATGGAACTGTAAGTATAGATGCTATACGTGCTTGTATTTCAAAAATAAAAGTGCCTCTGTTAGAAGATATTCGGCTTATTGATTCTTTTGAGCCCCATGCCGAGGAACGGAATTTAACATTCCGCTTGACCTTTAGGCATGGACAACGCACCATGAAGGATAGCGAAGCCGATAAAGAGAGAGAAAAAATTGTACAGGCTTTAACCAAGGAATTGCCTGTACGTGTATAAATAAACTTTGGTAACACCCCGTACAAGGGGCAAGAGGCGAAGGAGTGGATATGACTGAAAAGACATATCGCATTGGCGAAGTTGCGCAAGATTTGGATCTGAAAAGCTATGTATTACGCTTTTGGGAAACGGAATTTCCTCAACTGGCCCCCCTTCGTACCGATAAGGGGCAGCGCCTCTATACTGAAGAAAATGTGGCCTTGCTCAAGCGCATAAAAACATTGTTGCATGAGCAAGGCATGACCATTGAAGGGGCAAGACGCGTACTTGATGCGCGAAATGCTTTTGAAGAACCTCTGTTTATTGCCAAGGCATCAGCTTTGGATAATGCCAGAGAAAAGGGGCCTGATTCTAAAGAAAAAGACGTGTTGCTGGCAGATATCCGCCAAGAGCTTTTGGCAATACGTTTACTCTTGTAAGCGCAACATCATGAGCTTTTTTCATTACTAACGTTATTGACTTTTCATGGCTAGCACAGTAAACGAACTTGTTCTCACCAATTGCAAGAGGTTTACATGATTTTATCCCCTTCTTTGCTCAGTGCAGATTTTGCAAATCTTGGCACTGAACTACGAAATCTTGAGGATGCAGGCCTAAAATGGGTGCATCTTGATGTTATGGATGGTATGTTTGTTCCAAACATTACCTTTGGTCCGCCTGTGATTGCTGCTTTGCGCAAACATAGCGGGCTTTTTTTTGATGCGCACCTCATGATCGAAACACCGGAGCGCTATTTAGAAGACTTTCAAAAAGCTGGTGTAGACATGTTGGTTGTACATGTTGAGGCCACTAAACATGTGCAACGTACCCTTACACGTATTGCGGAACTCGGCATGCAAAGGGGGCTTTCGCTTAATCCTGCTACTTCCTTACATGTTTTAGACCATGTTTTAGATGATGTGGACATGATTTTGCTTATGAGCGTCAACCCTGGTTTTTCTGGTCAAAAATTTATTCCTGCCACCTATGATAAAGTACGCCAATTACGTGCCAAGCTTGATGCTGCAGGTAAGGAGCATGTACGCATTCAAGTGGATGGCGGTGTAGATCCAGAAAATATAGCAGCTCTTATTGATGCTGGCGCCGATGTATTTGTGTCTGGGTCGGCCTTTTTTTCTAAGCCTCCTTATGCCCAACGCTTACAAAAGTTTAAAGATGCGGCTGCGCTGTCTCAGCGTACTCCTGTATAATCATTAATAGAAAGGAACTCTCTATGCTTGATAGACCTTATCTTGCTCACGCTTTACGTTTTTTAGCCATAGATGCCATTAATACTGCAAATTCTGGACATCCCGGCGCACCCATGGGTATGGCAGATATGGCCGAAGCTTTGTGGCGGCACCATCTAAAGCATAATCCCTCTAATCCGCAATGGGTAGATAGAGACCGTTTTGTGCTTTCTAATGGGCATGCATCTATGCTTTTATACGGTTTACTTCATTTAACAGGTTATGATCTAACTATTGATGATATAAAAGATTTTCGTAAGTTAAAATCCAAAACTCCCGGACATCCTGAATACGGTTATACGCCTGGGGTAGAATGTACCACCGGTCCTTTGGGGCAGGGCATAGCCATGGCTGTGGGGATGGCCTTGGCAGAAAGACATATGGCGGCACAATTTAACCGCCCTCAACACGAAGTTGTTAACCATTACACCTATGTTTTCTTGGGTGATGGTTGTATGATGGAAGGTATTTCGCATGAAGCGTGTTCCTTAGCCGGAACCTTAGGACTTGGCAAACTTATTGCCTTATATGATGCTAATGGCATTTCCATTGATGGTAAAATAGAAGGCTGGTTTAATGAAGATGTGGCGGCACGCTATGAAGCCTATGGGTGGCATGTAATCCGTGATATAAATGGACATGATGCCGGTGCCTTAGATAGAGCCATCTTTGCAGCTAAAGATGAAGAAAATAAACCCACACTTATTATTTGTCATACGCATATTGGTTTTGGTTCCGCCAAAGAAGGCAGCGCTTCGTGTCATGGTTCACCGCTAGGTGTGGAAGAAAGAAGCAATGTGGCTAAAAAACTTGGCTGGGATCATGCTCCCTTTACGGTGCCTCAAGATGTTATGGAAGCATGGAGTGGCAAAGATAGGGGCATTGTGGCTCAAAGTGCATGGAATACGCGCTTTGCTGCCTACTCTGACGCTTATCCTGAGCTTGCTCAAGAATTTTTACGGCGCATGCACGGCGACTTACCAAACAATTGGGAAGAAATAGCCAAAGACGCTCTCGCTTCTTGCCTTACTGCTAAAGAAAATATTGCCACGCGTGTGGCTTCTTTGCGTGCTTTGGAAAGTTTCTTGCCAAAAATGCCCGAACTAATGGGCGGCTCGGCAGATTTAACAGGCTCAGTGGGCACAAAAACCAGTGCTTCAACAGGTATTTCCAATGAGCATTTTGAGAATAATTATATTTTTTATGGTGTGCGTGAATTTGCTATGGGTGCCATAATGAATGGTATGGTCTTGCATGGTGGCATTGTTCCCTATGCCGGAACCTTTATGATGTTCTCTGACTATGCTAAAAATGCCATACGCTTAAGCGCGCTAATGCAAAAAAGGGTGCTTTGGGTATTAACGCATGACTCTATTGGTGTGGGCGAAGATGGGCCCACACATCAACCTATAGAACAAGTGGCCGGCTTGCGTATGACTCCAGGTCTGCATGTGTGGCGTCCTTGCGATACTGTAGAAACCCTGATGGCATGGAAATGTGGCTTAGAAGAGAAAAAAATACCGCAATGTTTTTCTTTATCGCGGCAGAACTTACCCTTCTTAGAGCGCACAGAAGAGCAAATAGCCAATATTTCTAAGGGTGGCTATATTTTACGTGATTGTGAAGGCACACCGCAACTTATTCTTATTGCAACAGGTTCTGAAGTTGCATTGGCATTAGAAGCTGCTCAAGTATTAACTGAACAGGGCAAGAAAGTGCGTGTGGTGTCCATGCCATGCACAGAGCTCTTCGACGCGCAAAAACCGAAATATCGTGAAAGTGTTTTGCCAAAAGATGTACGGGCTCGTGTGGCTATAGAGGCAGGCACAGCCGACTATTGGTACAAATATGTGGGGCTTGATGGACGTGTTGTAGGCATGACCA
>CAZBDD010000153.1:0-4679 GCA_964490475.1 uncultured Desulfovibrionaceae bacterium | reverse complement strand
GTCCGCCGCCTTGTTCAAAAGGAATAAAGAGCGTTTTAATTTTTTCAGGGCTAATGCCTATACCGGAATCCGCCACAGAAAAGAAAAGCAATGTTTTGTCGCCTTCTCGTTTTTTTTGCTCGATGTGGAAGGTAATAGTGCCAAGTTCAGGGGTAAATTTAACTGCATTCCCCAATAGATTAATAAGAATTTGACGCAAGCGCAGTTCATCTGAAATGAACTGTGTATGCTCAAGACCTTCTACGTTTACGGTAAATATAATGTTTTTAGTCTCGCAGCGTGGCGTAATAATAGATGCTACATCTTGAATGACTTTTGAAATATCAAAACTTTCACAACTGATCTCAATTTTTCCAGCTTCAATTTTTGAAATATCAAGAATATCATTTAACAAGCCCAGTAAATGCATGGAGGAAGATTCGATTTGCAATAAATTGGGCAGTAAGTCTTTGCAATTTACTTCTTCATGAAGTTTACGCTTGGCAATGTTAGTCATGCCTATGATAGCATTCATGGGGGTACGAATTTCATGACTCATGCGCGCTAAGAATTCACTTTTGGCTTTATTGGCTGCATTGGCGTCATCTGCAGCTTTTGAGAGCTCTCTTTGAGTTTGGCGTAGTTCACGCTCGGCATTAACGCGTAAAGAAACATCTCTACCCACGCCGAGAATGCCGCGCATTTCTCCATCTGGGCCAAAAATGGGCGTTCGCACAATATCTAATACTTCTTTATGTCCATCGTTAAAGGGAATAAGGCCTTCACTGTATACAGCCTCCTTCTTTTTTATAACTTTTTGATCATATTTATCGCTAAGTGTATATAATTCTTCGTTGAGAATATCTATATCACGCCTGCCATGCATTTCATCGGGGGTAACACCAAGCAATGCAGCAAAACGGGGGTTGACAGCAAGGTAGATACCATCAACGGTTTTATACCAAATAAGATCTGGTGAAGCAGAAAGTACCATATCAAGCAAGGCACGTTCACGTTCGATATTTTCTTGCTCTAGTATAAGTTGAGTAACATCCTCAGCTTCGATGATAAAACCAATGTTTGTACCCGTGCTATCTACGAAATATGTAGCATCACCTTTGTAATAGCATTTTGTGGGCGCATGGTAAGTGACGGGTGCAGAGATATTTTGTAAAAAAGTAGCTATAGAACCTTTTTCATTACCGAAAATACTGATCTCCGGATAATATTTACCTTCCACTTCTTCAAAAGTTTTCCCTAGAATATCAAGGGCAAAAGAATTCATGTAAATTATTTTTTTGTTTAAGTCTGTAATTGTCAGAGGATTATTTGTACTTTTAATAATACCGTCAAAAAAATCATCTAAGGAATGGCACAAAGCGCCAAGCTCGTCAGCTTCACAGCTGCCAAATCTGAATGTGCGGTATCCTCTGCTAAAACGAAAGATACCGTGAGTGAGATAGGTTATTTTTTTGGTAAAGATGGAGGCTATCCAAATGGCTATAAGTACGACAAAAATTGTCATTACTATAGTTGATATAGAAAGACTTATAGCGGTATCCCATAAATTAGTGGTGATGGCTGTAAAAGTTTGTTGCGAAACGTCAGAAAGTTCTTTGTCTGTTCTTTCTATAAGGTCTTGAATGGTTTTTTGCGTTTCTAAGGCAGGGCGGTGAAAATCGTCAATGCCTACAGTCATGGTTACAATGCCAAAACCGATGGAACTGTTTCCATACTGCCCTGTATAGTAAGGAATGGCAGAAACCGTGGTCAATTTCCACAAATTACTCCATAAGAGCATAAAGGAACCAGATCCTCCATGCTGAGCTAAATTATACCAACCTGTGCATTGTGGTGCAAAATTTAAATAGCGACAATCTAAACCAATAGTACCTTGCTTGATTTGTTCCAAGGCAGGCGCTCTGTCGCGTTGCTGATTGTGAAAAATAGGCTCGTCTTTTATGAAATCTAGATACGCTAAACCACTTTCTTGCCATCTGGTATAGGTTTCAGAATCAAGAAAAGTAACTTCTCGCTCTCCGGTCTCGGCGTTAAAACCAGCAATAGAATGATGGCGTGGGTGAAAGATATTATAGCCTCTATGATCCCACATAAAGGTGTAATTTCCTTTGGCAGCGGCATTAATATCTGAGTAACGCTCTTCGCAAGGCACAAGATGTTCAACTTTATTCATAATATGGTCATGATTCAGAGCTATGGTTACATACCCGATAATTTTACCATCTTGCTCAACAGGCGTGCCAAAGCGTACTAAAC
The DNA here is from genome assembly GCA_964490475.1 of uncultured Desulfovibrionaceae bacterium. Lineage (GTDB taxonomy): Bacteria > Desulfobacterota > Desulfovibrionia > Desulfovibrionales > Desulfovibrionaceae > CAYJAD01. Next base: position 2,423 of record CAZBDD010000153.1, on the reverse strand, counting down.
CACGAAAGCGCTTACCATTGGGGTTTTCGTCTCCTACATAAGCGGCTTTTTCCGGCTCATAAGGAATATTGTGTTTCTTGGCACTTTCCGGCGTGTACATACCTATTATGTTTGATTTCACATATTCGCCGATAACCTCAGAAACATATATTTCACCGGCTTTAAGCTTTTTTAGCTCAGGAAAATATATTTCCGCTTTGCAAAATGTGTTTTCTTTGTGAGCTACATTTTTTAGAGCAGGGTCTAGCAGGTCTGAGGTCGTTACTTTTACAAGCTCTTGGCCTTGTAAATTTATATAGGTGGCTTCTAAGTAGAGCGGTATGCGTTCATATTCAAAATTGTCTGGCGGACGAGAGCTGAAATTTGTTTTATTTTGTTCATTTTTTATTTGGACTTCAGGATATTTTTTGTACTTTGTAGTTGGTACCCAAGATTTCTCGTCCTCAGCCAGCACCCATTGGCGAGGCTTTGTGAGCAGGCCTGTCTTGGATATAAGGAAGTTTTTAAAAGTCTTTTCGTCTGGGGGCAGGGTGACTAAAAAACGTAAATCATCATCGCGTGCGTAAAGGAAGCTAGCTAAGGTTCTGGCAGCGTCGGTGGTCATGCGCTCTATCTCATCAGTGACTCTGTCATCAAGAGCTTTAACAGCATCGTTAACGGCTAATTCACCGGCAGAAGCAAGTTCTTGTATTGCTTGGCTAGTTATGTTTTGTGTGCGTGTACGCATCTCACTGCCTAGTTCTACAGCTTGATACCAAGCCACCAACGCCAGAAGTACAAGCGGTATGACCTTAATAACTACAAAGAGCAAAATAAGTTTGGAGCGCATACCTAAACCTAATTTGCTGATGCTTTGACTACATATCTCAACAATTCTATTCAAAAAAGAGCCGTAGTGTTTCATAAAAATTCAGTTATTATGTGTTTATATTGTGCTGCTAACTTGCTTATTTTTGAGCATTTGAAGGATGTATTCTTGTAGGTCAAGCCCATTCTTTCTAAATATGGCACAAAAAAAGTTTCCTAAATGATATACTTTAGCAATATGATAGAAAAACGCTTAAACCTGAGAACATGCACGATACAATGCTTTGTTAGGTTTGTCATCTTTTATTTTGATTTTGAGACCTCTGTGTGATTTTGAGTCAAATTTGCATCATTTCTGTATTGTTTTTTTTTCTCTCAATATGTCGTTTTGTAAAGATTATTAAAAAGGGTGTTTATTTGTAATGCATTTTTGCATTGCCAGGCTTCTTTTTTTCTTATGAAAAGAAGTCATATGCAAACAAAAATAATGCAAAATTGCATTGCTTTTGTCTAAACATGACTTTTTTATGTTTCTAAAGATGCATATAAGGTAAAGTTCTCTTTAGTAGTAAAATATTTTTTTCACATGTATAACATCTCCATTTTAAACATCTTGTACAAAAAATAACAATTAGACTCTGTGCATATATGTGCAATTTAAATAGGGTCTGGTATGGCTCTTGCTGAAAAAAAAATACATTTGTGTGTGGCAAGGTAATATACAAACATGCTTTGCTAAAAAAAGAACAATCATGAATCAAAAACAGAGGAGTTGTATTTCATGAACAATGCTCAAGGTCCCCCGCATGCTGAAGAAAGAGCCAATCTCAGTAAAACTATGTCCCCCCTTGCCACTTGGTCCCTTGCTTTTGGATCCATTATTGGTTGGGGGGCTTTTGTTATGCCAAGCTTACGCTTTCTCCCTCAATCTGGTCCCTTGGCTGCTTGCATAGGTTTTGCTCTGGGTGGTATTTTACTTATGTTTGTGGCAGTGGCTTATGGCAAAATTGTAGGCAAATATCCTGTTGCAGGTGGTGCTTTTGCTTATGCCTATGCGGCCTTTGGTTCCACAGTATCCTTTATTTGTGGTTGGGCTATGGTGCTTGGTTATTTGTCCATTATTGCACTTAATGCCACGGCACTTGTATTGCTTACACGTTTTCTTATGCCCGGTGTTCTAGACTTCGGGCATCTTTATGTTATTGCCAATTGGGATATTTATCTTGGTGAGCTTTTGTTTTTGGAATCAGTGCTCATAGTCTTTGGTGTACTAAATATTATAGGCGCAGATGTTATAAGCAAAATTCAAGTAACCTTGGCTGTTCTTTTGGCTGTGGGTGTAGCTGCCTTATCGGTAGGCTCTTTCGCTGCTGAAACTGCTACCCTCAGCAATTTGAACCCTCTTTTTGCTGAAAATAAAAGTATAATAGCCAGCATCGCCGCTGTAGTGGCAGTGGCTCCTTGGTTATATGTGGGCTTTGATACCATTCCGCAAGCGGCAGAAGAGTTTAACTTTTCTGCAGAAAAGGCCATTAAGCTTATGTTGTTGGCCATCACTTGCGGTATAGTTGTATATGCCCTTGTAACCTTGGCTGTGGCCATAGTGCTTCCATACC
>CAZBDD010000152.1:0-4695 GCA_964490475.1 uncultured Desulfovibrionaceae bacterium | reverse complement strand
TTTTTATAAGCCAAGAGGCTGCTCTCATTTTTTCAAAGCAATATTCTTTATCATCCCCAGCTAGGGCTTCTACATTTTCAGACAGTGTTTGAGATAATTGCAGGTGTGGTAAACCATCGTCATTTAAAACAATAACAAATTCATCCACCAATTGATATACAAAAACATCGGGACTTACAAAGGCTGTGTCTCCACTACCAAAAGAAGCGCCTGGAAGGGGTTCAAGTGACTGAATTATATCTAAGTATTCAGCAAGATCTTCCATAGTTAAATGAAATTTTCGTAATAAAGGCTTATACCGTTTATTTTCTAAATCTTCCAGATGCTCAGTCACTAAAGCTACAAGAATAGGGTCTCGATCATAGTTCAAGTTTCGCAACTGCACCATAAGACATTCTTGAGCAGAACGAGCTGCCACACCAATGGGATCAAAAAGCTGCATTACGCGCAATACTTCTTCCGCCTGCTCTTCTGTACAGTCAGCCATATCCGCTATATCTGCCAAAGAAGCTTGCAAATACCCCAAGGAAGACAGATTGCCTATGATTACTTCACCAATATCTTTTTGCACATCGTCAAGTAAGGATGATAAGCGCAATTGCCAAAGTAAGTGGGCAGCCAAGGAAGGCTTTTCTGTATAACGAGATTCAAAAGAAGTGACATCCTCCAAGGACTCATATTCACGTAGCTGGCTATTTCGAGGGGATGAAGCAAACTCGCCCAAATACTCTTCCCAATCGGCGCCTTTGGCCAATTCATTATCGTAAACGGTTTCTGCTTCTGTATCTTTACGTACTTCGGTTTTTTCAACATCAAAGTTTTCTTCAAAGCCCTCTTCTAAAAAAGGATTTTCCAAAAGCTCACGCTGCACAGTTTCTACAAGTTCTAAGCGGGACAATTGCAATAATTTTATAGCTTGTTGCAATTGTGGTGTCATTATTAGCTGTTGTGCCAGCTTTAGTTGTTGACGAAGCTCCAATGCCATATGTTCGTATTCCTTTTCCCTTCTCAAACAATGAGCGCCAGCAATGGTGCGCTCTTTCAAATACTATGCCACAAGCCGAAGACCTATGCAAGTACACAGAGCAAAAAAGAAAAGTATTTCCCATATAATAAACAATACAAAGTGGATAATAAATATATATTTTTTTTAAAAAGCACCAAATAAAATATCAAAAATACCACCAATCAAATCAAAAACACCTGTTCCTAAAGTTCCTATGGTGGCTAAAATTACTGCACCTTCATCTAAATCGCGCTTGGGATTATTCAAAGGCCCATAATAGCGAACTGGAATATCAACCACCTTCCCCACATCGGCTATCAAGCGCATATCTAAAGTGTTTTGCAAAAGATTCAGATGCCCATTACCCACTACCGCAATATCAGCCCCATGCAGTGTAAAACGCTGACTTTGCATAACACCGCGGATTAAAGTACCATTATCATTAAAAGAAGTAATATATGTAGGTTTGCCTGAAAGATTGCCTCTGGCATCTCGAGATTGCATAAAGCCCCTCCCCACCTGCACAGACCATGTACCCTCAAGACCTACTAAAAAGTTTTCTAACAAGGGACCTTTCAAAGATAAAGATAATTGGGCTGGCCCGGAAAGAGCTGTACTCATGCCAAGATCTTGCGTTAAAGCAAAAAGATTTACTCCATGTGTTTCAGCGGTAATATGAGATTGCAAAACAGCATTTTGTAATCGCCCGTCAAAAGATACCTTTACAGCCCCTTCATACATAGTTCCTCTCATGGGCTTGCTAACTATGCGCGAATTTGCAATTTTTATTGGTATACTCACATTGCGAATATGTAACTTTTTAACACGCAAGCTTTTAAGACGCACTTCGCCTTCAGCACGAAGTTTTTTTAGCCAACTCCAAGAGTGTGCAGTCTTTGTATTCGTTGAACCTTGAACACCAGCCTTTCCTTCATTACTACCGGCAAAAAAAGTGTCATAGTCAAAGGCATTTAAAGACAAATCGAAGTTCCACGCAGACTCTTCTGAAAATGAACGGCGCACATTGCCCTGTAAATGCATGGTATGCGCTCTCAGATTCAAAGCGTCTAAACGCAGCATATTTTTAGCATAAGCCAATTTAACACTGCCAGTAATTCTTTGTGGAAAATGTGCAGGCACCCATGCTTGCCCTTGTGCGTTTACACGCCACAGCAATTCTGACAAGGAAGCCGCTGAGCCTTCTAACTGCGCCGCCAGCGAAAGTTCCTCAGACATATCCAACATGGCGCTACCTGTAAGCTGTAGGGAGCCAAAATTAGGAACGGAAATATGAGCTGCGCTTACACTAAATTCTTTCGATTTGGTATTTAAAGAAAACTTTCCATCAATATCTGCTACAAAGCTTGAAGATATGCCTGTTAGGCTAGGAGCCAAAGAAAGATTTACTCTTGCGGGAATACTACGCAAAAGTACAGTGGAATAGTTTTCTCCCGCAAGCTCCAAAGCCCCATTCCATGACGCTCTGGCAGAGATACCCTTCATTTGCAAAGAGGTATTCCATTGTCCATCATACATCAAATTCGATGGCAATGCAGCGCCTTGTGCTTTATCTTTTGTCCAAGTTTTAAAATCACTTGCAAGAGTAAAGCGTGTAAATGGGAGACTCTCACCGGAATCGGCATAAAAGCGACCATCATCCACTCGTAAGGCAGCCATACCAGTTTTAGATAACAAAAATTCTTTAATTGTACTGCCGGTGGCGGTAAATGTAGTATCTACACTTATGCGCCCATCAAAAAGCTTGCGGCCTAAAAGGCGTTGTACTGGCGTTGCGCGTATATTACGCAAGATACCTGTAATATCGTAAGCACTTTCCTTTGTAGGCAAAGAATACAATACCGCCTTAGCTTCAGCCCGCCCATCATAAAAATCTTCTGAACCAAATTCCAATACAACGGCATCTTGATACTTTTGTGGAATTTTCTCACCATCTAGCTCAGCAGGGGAGCAACGAAATGACATGGATTTCATTGGTAAATCCCAAGCCAGCAATTTCTTTGTACCTATTCGAATATCATAACCAACTATATTTTCATGAGAATTATATATTTCTTTTTTATCTGTCAAAGGAATTAGAGGAGGCTGAGGCCAATGTAAAGCTTGTGCTTGTATTCCTTCAATTTCCGGATATACATCTTTCAATTGCAACTCATCGCTTTTAACATCTAAAAAAATGACAGGCTTAGACCATTGTTTTACGCCACCCTTACCGGTAAAATGAGCAAAAGCAGCCACAGCTTCTAAGGAATGCACCTCTAAACCCTGATCATCCAATTCAAAATGTAACGTTCCTTTGAGATTATCAAGAGTATTTTGTATGCCTAAGGGCAATTGTCTGGCGAAGGAAAACCATCGGGGTAAACTTAATTGTTCTACAGCCAAACTCCCTTTCAATACAGGCTTTGTTCTATTTTCTGTACCTTTATCTCCCTTCATATGAAGAGATGCATTCAATACAGCTACATCTTCACTAATTTGAGTGCGTACATCCTTAAAGATTATATTATCTTTTATATCCCCTTCTAGCGCACCGCGTGAATGCACGGCAAGGTCTGCCCCCTGCCAAAACAATTGAGTTTGCACATCCCAATAGAATTTCAAAAAGGAAACATTTTCCAAATCGGCTGTTTTTGTATTAAAAAAGTCTTTACTTTCTCCACCATCCACCAAGGGCATAGTGTAGCTTGCCGTCAGTGTCATCTTCCCTTGGCGTATATATTCTGCCATGGATAGTTCAGTTTGTATTGTGGCATGTATAGTCTCATGGACATCGCCGGAAAGGAGCAACATGGAGTTTTTTAAACGAGCATAAGGTTTTTCATCCCATAAAACTTGTAAAGACGTTGCGCCCAAATTACCTTTTACATAGCCTAAGGGGCCTAAAATAAAAGAAGATTGAACATTTTCACATTGTAATAAGATATTTTGCTGTTCAAAAACAAGTTTTCCATGCTTTACATCTAAAAAAGAACCAAACAAGTAAGAAGGAATGTTTGCTATATATGCATGAAATTCATCTTGCAGAGCTTGCGTAAGCGTAGAAAAAGGCAGCTCTGTTTTTTGCTTTTCAGGAGAAAATGCTAAAGCCCCGCCCTTGCTGTCTTGCAAAGCTTTTGTCTGTTTCCAATGCAATACCGGCCGCCAAAGAGAAATATGCCCCAATGAAAATTTGCCATCAATAATATCCCATAAAGAAGGCGTGACCGTGGCATAGGCCACATCAAGAGTAAAATTTTCTTGTATAAGACGCACATCCACAAAGGATAAAGCCGGCATAGGAAAAATAGTAACATCCACCGCGGAGAAACTTGCTTCTATGTCAGTATTTTTCTTTAGCTCTTGGGAAATCCTTTGGCTTACCGCCTCGGGATACATTTTTAAATATGTATATAAACCCCCAAAAAACATAACAACTAGTAGCACGAGAACCAAGAACACATACAAGACTATGCGCCAAAAAGAAAAACGCACTCTTTGTGTTGTTGCAGAAGAAGAGTTTAAAGATGTAAGCACTTGACGATTTTCCAGTTAGGCTATAGGTATTGCAAGAGGCTATATAATTTATTGATAATGTTACTATGTACTACCAACAAATATCCCATATGGATACTTCCCTTATATAGTGTTCGGTTTTAGTATGCAATAATTAATGAAATCCATCAATATTT
>CAZBDD010000151.1:0-4702 GCA_964490475.1 uncultured Desulfovibrionaceae bacterium | reverse complement strand
GATTTAACAGCTAAAGCCAGAGAAGGCAAAGTGGATCCTTTGGTTGGGCGCGAAAGCGAACTTGATCGTATTGTAGAAGTGTTGTGTCGGCGGCGTAAAAATAATCCGCTTTTTGTGGGCGAACCAGGTGTGGGTAAAACTGCCATGGCGGAAGGGCTTGCCTTACGCATAGTGGAAGGAAAAATTCCCGATATATTTAAAGAAGCAAGGGTTTTCGCTTTAGATATGGGAGCTTTGCTTGCCGGAGCACGCTATAGGGGAGACTTTGAAGGGCGCTTGAAAAATGTGATTGCAGCCGTTACAAAAATTCCTCATGCTATTTTGTTTATTGATGAAATTCATACCATAGTAGGGGCTGGTTCCACCTCTGGCGGCGCCATGGACGCATCTAATTTGCTAAAGCCTGTACTTGCCAATGGCGAAATTCGTTGTATGGGTTCCACCACGCATGAAGAATTGCGTAATCATCTAGAAAAAGATAGGGCGCTTTCTCGTCGTTTTCAGCGCATTGATATTAAAGAACCCAGCGTTGATGAATGTCTTGCCATCTTACAAGGTTTACAAAGTCGTTATGCCGAACATCATAATGTAGTGTATGCCCCTGCTACCTTAAAGGCTGCCGTAGATCTTTCTGCACGGCATGTGCAGGAAAAAATGCTGCCCGATAAAGCTATTGACGTTATGGACGAAGCCGGTGCTGCGGTAAGCTTAAAGGCGAATCATAAGAAAACCAAAGTAACGGTGTCAGATATTGAGCGCATTGTGGCTCGCATGGCCGGCATTCCTGAGCGTTCTGTGTCTGGCCGTGAAAGAGAGCGCTTGGCCACCTTGGAGCAAGATGTTCTCGCAAAGGTTTTTGGGCAAGAGCAAGCAGTGGGGCTTACTGTTAAAGCCATCTTACGCGCTCGAGCAGGAATTAATAGAGAAAATAGGCCAGCGGGTTCCTTTTTATTCTATGGCCCCACAGGGGTAGGAAAAACCGAGCTTGCCAAACAATTGGCAGAGCGTCTTGGCGTGCAGTTTTTGCGCTATGATATGAGCGAATATATGGAAAAGCATGCTGTATCGCGGCTCATTGGGGCGCCTCCCGGTTATGTGGGCTATGATCAAGGCGGACAGTTGACAGAAGCTATTCGCAAAGCACCGTATTCTCTAGTGCTTCTAGATGAAATTGAAAAAGCCCACCCTGATATTTTTAATGTGCTTTTGCAAGTTATGGACTATGGCACATTAACAGATAATACAGGGCGCAAAGCGGATTTTCGTAATGTCATTTTAATTATGACCTCTAATGCTGGTGTGCGTGAAATGAATGCTGGTTCATTGGGTTTTGCCAAGTTAAAGACGGTAGATGTGACAGAAAAAGGTTTAAAAGCTGTGGAAAAAACTTTTGCTCCTGAATTTCGAAATAGGTTAGACGCACTTATTCCTTTCCAAGGTTTAACGCCAGAACTTATGGCGCACATTGTGGACAAATTTGTAGGACAGCTTGCCACTTCTTTAAAAGACAAAAAGGTTAAAATTAAGCTTACCGATGCTGCAAGAACATGGTTTGCCACTAAAGGCTATGATGCCGCTTATGGTGCGCGCCCCTTGCAGAGGTTATTGCGGTCTGAGTTAGAAGATGCTTTGGCACAAGAACTGCTCTTTGGCAAGCTCGTCAAGGGTGGTATTGTTACCGTGGATGTAGAAGAAGATAAGGTACTCTTTCATTACGGAAAAAGCTGATGCCTCTGGTCTTAAACTCTACTTTGTATTTTCCCCCCCTGCATCACAGCACCCCTGAAGGGCTTTTGGCTGTAGGGGGGGATTTGCGTGTAGAAAGGCTTGTTTTAGCATATTCTCGCGGTATTTTTCCGTGGTATGATGCGCATTCGCCTATTTTATGGTGGGCACCACCCGAACGTTGTATTCTTCCTTTGCGCGTTTTCCCCACAGAAAATATGTGTACTGATTCCTCTGGTAAGGGCGATGGTTTATATGTTTCGCAGCGCTTGGCACGAAAATATAAAAATGTAGCTTTTCGTCATACTTTTAATACAGCTTTTGCTTCTGTTATTGAACAATGCGCCAAGGTACCACGTGCGGGGCAGGACGGCACATGGATTACACCCGATATGCAAAAAGCTTATATAGCTTTGCATGAGGCGGGCTATGCGCATTCGGTGGAATGCTGGCAAGATGATGTGCTCATAGGTGGATTATATGGCGTAGCCTTAGGAAAAGCTTTTTTTGGCGAATCCATGTTTCATATACAAGCAGATGCTTCTAAAATGGCCTTAATAACCTTGGTGCAAACGCTACAACAACATAATTTTTGTTTGCTTGATTGTCAGCAAGCGACAGCGCATATGGTACGCATGGGGGCGAGACTTATCTCTAGAGATGATTTTACAATACTTTTAAAACAAGCCCTTGAGGCCGGTGGGCAAGGAATTTCTTCGCTAGCACATGCTTCGCTGCACAGACAACAGTTGGCAAATTTTTCTCTTTTTAAGCAGGATTAACACTTTTTAGAGTTTTATATTTAATAATGAAATTGTTTTGAGATACTAGCTCGTTGAAAAAGTGTGGTTCTTACTTGTGCTCAGCATACAGAACTTGTATACTACGTTAAGACTCTTGCACAATTCATTGTGCAGACCCCTTACGTTAGGATTTGTAAAAAATATGAATGATAAAACAACAATTATTCCCACTGTGCTGGAGCGACTCAGCAAGCTTAAAATAGGTCAATGCCTTGATATGCGAACATTTAAGCGTAACCGCTCTGTGGCTATCATCTGCACAGGTGATGACAATTTTACCGTGGTAGAGCGCGGCTTTCATGAGGAATCTTGGGAAGGGCAGACGGCTGAGAAAATTAAGCGCTTGTTAAAAACTTTATTAAAGCGTGAATTTCCGCGAAGTAATAAAATTCGTTTATACATGCTGGATTCTTTTGAAAATGCAGACGTAAATCGCATGGGGCATGGCTCTGGAAGGTTTGGTGGCTAACAGACTGTTAAGAAAGGAGAAAAATTATGAGGAAAATTTTTAAATACTTTTTTACACTTTGCGTATGTATTCTTACTTCTATAACTTTTATTGCTCCTGCAAATTCATTTAATTATGAATATATTTGGACCAATAATTATAGGAGCGAATCCAATGATTTGGAAATTTATATGATGGGGCCAAGCTTTATTTTTTATGGAGGGATAGATCGTTATCTTATTCCTTTTATTGTTTTGCGAGGCAATAAAATAGTCTACAAGGGTATTGCAGAATCTTCTGTGGATATGGAAGCTACGCATGTTCTTAAAAGAGTCTGTGAAGAAAACAATAATGCCTTTTCCAACGATGACAAGCTTGAAATTATTAGTAAACTTTGCTCAAATAAGGGCTCTATAAGTAAGTATGAAAGTGAAGAAATTTTTACCTCAGAGGTAAACCCTATGTATTTAGGGGCGACAGCATTAACAGCGTATCATAAATATTTTACTTTTACCGTAACCATGGGAAGTCATCATGGAAATTCTAATGCTCAACTCGAAAATGATACGCTAGAAGTAAAACTTGCGCCTAATGCTGGAGATGTTCCCGATTGGGTAAAGTCGGTGTTAGGAAATTATATTGGTGGTTTAGGCTAATAGGCTGTGAACAGTTTGTAGCGTTATTTATTTTTTATAAAAATGGCAGTATATAGGGAAAAACATGGAATATCATATTCGTTTTGATGCACAAAGCCAAGAATTACACCTTTTAGATCAGCGCTATCTTCCTGTGCGTGAAGAGTATTTTATTTGCACCGATACTCAAAGCACCATTGAAGCTTTGCAAGTTATGGTGGTACGTGGTGCACCGGCCATTGGTGTTACTGCTGCCTATGGCTGTGTATTGGCTTTAAAAGAAGCTCTTAACACTGCGCCGCAAACGTGGCAAATATGCCTTGAAGAGTTATTACATGCCCTTGAAAATGCGCGTCCCACTGCGGTGAATTTAGCTTGGGGGGTGCAATGCATGCGCAAGCTGTGGCTTAAAGATACAGATGAAAAAACTTTACTTAATCTGTGGTTGGCAGAGGCAAAACGTATTCATACAGAAGACATTGCTTGTTGCAAAGCCATAGGTGTGCACGGTGCTGCTTGTGTGCCAGATGGAGGCACGGTAATGACCCATTGCAATGCCGGGGCTTTAGCTACAGCCGGTTATGGAACGGCTCTTGGTGTCATTCGCGGGGCATGTGATGCAGGGAAAAAGGTTAAAGTTATTGCCAATGAAACACGGCCTTTCTTGCAGGGCGCGCGTCTCACAGCCTATGAGCTGGCGCAAGATGACATAGAAGTTACCGTAGCTTGTGACAATGCTTGTGCCTTACTTATGCAAAAAGGCCTTGTGGATTGCGTCGTTGTGGGGGCAGATCGCATTGCCGCCAATGGCGATGCGGCCAATAAAATTGGCACCTATGGCGTGGCTTTGTTGGCAAAAGCTTTTAATATTCCTTTTTATGTGGCGGCACCGCTTTCTACCATTGATAGGAATACCGCCCATGGAGAGGATATTCCCATTGAAGAGCGTCCTGCACGAGAAGTGACCCATGTGGGCGAGACACAGATTGTACCTCATGCTGTACCCGTGTACAACTTTGCCTTTGATGTGACACCAGCAGAGCTGATTACAGGTATTATTACCGAAAAAGGTGTATTGCAAGCCCCTTATG
>CAZBDD010000150.1:0-4703 GCA_964490475.1 uncultured Desulfovibrionaceae bacterium | reverse complement strand
ACCTTGACGTAAACCCCTTTTATGGCCTAAGAACAGTAGGAGTTTTGCTTTGGGATAAAAAGAACATGCTTCTTGTATCCAAAAATTTTAGACTTCTTTATGATAAATACTGAATTCACCTAATTTTTTTCAATTTACTTGATGCTTCCCACAAAATAAAGCAAATCTACATGAAGGATAGCGTGCATAAAATGAATACATTAGAAATATTTCGCCAAAAGAAAAATGCTGTGGTCAATGCTTGGGTGGAAAGCGTTTTTAACGCATACCCCTTAGACACCAAGGGTTTTTTGCGCACAAAAAAAGATGATTTTTGTAATCCTGTGGGAGAAATTACACACACCATGGGCAACTATCTTTTTGACGCCGCTGCGGGCGAACATATTTTAGAAGATAGACTACAAAATGCCTTGGTTCGTTTTGTAAAATTGCGCTCTGTGCAAGATTTTACCCCCTCACAGGGGCTTGGCGTTATCTTTAGTTTTAAGCAAATTTTTCGCACTACCTTTTTAGAAGACTGCAAACAAAAAGGTTCTATTGAAGATTATCTTGAAGCAGAATCACGCATAGATACCTTGTGCCTTATGGCTTTAGATCTCTATGTGGAGAGCAGAGACACCATTGCGCAACAGCGCATTACAGAGGTGCGTAAAGGACATTCACAAATTGTGCGCCTTGCTCAGCGCCATGGACTTATTCCCCAAGAGCTTTTGCATACTATCGAAGAAAAATATCAATTGAAAAAGCAATAATTGTGTGTTTCATCGTATCTTACGATGTGATATAGGCTTTTTTCCATGAAAAAAGCTCCGTTTTGTATCCGATTGGATGATCGGAATAATAACGAAATGCTAACCCTTTTAGCGTTTTGTAAACCTCTAGCCCAGTGAGGTAAGGGAATGGTCACTTCATTACTGGTAGTTGTAGCAATCAGTCTTATTGCCTGGATTGGAACTGGCATTGGCATGTCTTTCCTTTTTGGTGTGGTACTACCCTATATTGCTGTAATTACCTTCATCGGCGGCGTCATTTGGCGTATGGTCTATTGGAGTAAGTCGCCTGTGCCGTTCTGTATCCCCACCACAGGTGGTCAACAGAAATCTTTGCCGTGGATCAAACAGGCTAAGCTCGATAATCCCGATACAACTTTCGGTGTTATTAAGCGTATGTTCTTGGAAGTATTTTTCTTCCGTTCTTTGTTCCGCAATACGGCAGCAGACGTGCACGCAGACTACAACGGTCAAGGTCCACGCGTTGTGTATTACTCTTCTAAATGGTTGTGGTTGTTTGCTTTAGCATTCCACTACTGTTTCTTGTTGGTTTTCATTCGTCACTTCCGTTTTTTCATGGAGCCAGTACCTAGCTGTATTAGCTTTATAGAAGCGGTGGATGGCATTATGCAAGTAGGCGCACCCCGTTTCTTTATGACGGGCGGTATTTTGCTTGCAGCAGTGCTTTTCCTTTTGGGGCGTCGCCTTGTGAATGAGCGTGTGCGCTATATTTCACTGGCCAATGATTACTTCCCACTCTTCCTTATCATAGGTATAGCATGGTCTGGCCTTATGCTTCGTTATCTCGAAAAAACAGACATTGCTAGCGTAAAAGTGCTTACCATGGGACTTGTAAACTTTAGTCCTGTGGTTCCTGATGGTATTGGCGCATTATTTTATGTGCATATCACCTTCGTTTGCGTATTACTTATGTACTTCCCCTTCTCTAAGTTGATGCACGCTCCCGGTGTTTTCTTTAGCCCAACTCGTAATATGGCTAATAATTCCCGTGCTGTACGCCACATCAACCCTTGGAATCCCCCCAAGAAGTACACCACGTATGCTGAATACGAAGATGACTTCCGTGAAGCAATGGCCGAGGCAGAATTGCCCCTTGAAAAGCCTCTTAATGCAAAAGAAGCCTCTGAGTAAGGAGAGAACATGGCTAAATTGCCTACCCCAAAAGAGCTGATAGAGAATCGCCCTGCGTTCCCTAATCAGCATTGGATGGATACTAAGCCCGCGTTTACTCCCGGGAATTTCTGCTATCCTGCCAAAAAAGAAACCATGGTAAATCTTCACATGCCCAATCCACACGAGTGGAACCCCGCAGAAGAAGATTGGAATTTGCCCGAAAATTGGGAGCAAATACTTTGTGATGGCTTTGCCGAGCGCCTTGAAAAACACCGCTCTTTAAAAGTTTTCATGGATACTTGCGTGCGCTGTGGCGCTTGTGCCGACAAATGTCACTTCTTCATCGGTACCAACGATCCCAAAAACATGCCTGTTTTGCGCGCAGAACTTTTGCGCTCTTTATATCGCTATGACTACACCATGCTTGGCAAATTGCTTGGCGCCAAAGTGGGCGCACGTAAGCTTGACTATGCCATTGTGAAGGAATTGTTCTACTATTCCTACCAATGCACCGAGTGTCGTCGTTGCTCTTTATATTGCCCCTACGGCATCGATACAGCAGAAATCACGGCTATTGTGCGCGAACTTATGCATGAAATCGGCCTTGGTTTACACTGGATTATGGATCCTGTGAATAACTGTAACCGTACCGGTAACCACCTTGGCATTCAACCTCACGCCTTCAAAGAAATCGCCGAGTTCCTTGCCGATGACTGCGAAGAAGTAACAGGTATTCGCCCCAATGTGCCGCTTAACGAAAAGGGCCATGAAATTCTTTTCATCACCCCTTCCGGTGACGCTTTTGCTGACCCTGGCATTTACACATTCATGGGCTATCTTTTGCTTTTCCATGAATTGGGCCTTGATTACACCATGTCTACCTACGCCTCTGAGGGCGGGAACTTTGGTTCCTTTACTACCTTCGACATGGCTAAAAAAATCAATGCCAAAATGTATGCCGAAGCCGAGCGCCTTGGTTGTAAATACATTATAGGTGGCGAATGCGGACACATGTGGCGCGTTATTAACCAATATATGGATACCTATAACGGCCCCACTCCCTCGCATATGGAAACACCTAAGTCTCCTATTACGGGCACAGTGTTTGAAAATGCCGCTTCCACAAAGATGATTCACATTGCTGAGTTTACTGCTGACCTTATCCGTCACAACAAACTTAACCTTGACCCGAGCCGCAATGATCATCTTATCACCACATGGCACGACTCCTGTAACCCTGCCCGCGGCATGGGTCTTATGGATGAGCCACGCGAAGTATTGCGCGCTGTATGTAATAATTTCTATGAAATGCCAGAACGTACCATACGCGAAGAAACCTTCTGCTGCGGTTCCGGTTCCGGCTTAAACACAGAAGAAATTATGGAATTACGTATGCGTGCCGGTATGCCACGTGGTAATGCTTTACGCTATGTACAAGAAAAACATGGTGTCAACCATATGGCTTGTGTATGCGCCATTGACCGCGCCACCTTAAGCCCCCTTGCGAACTATTGGGCACCGGGTGTTTCTGTGGGTGGTCTACATGAGCTGGTAGCCAATGCCTTGGTCATGAAGGGTGAAAGCCCACGTACCATGGACTTGCGCCAAGAAGACCTGCCAGGTGCTAGCGATGGTGAGGAGGACGAATAATGTATAACGCAAAATATGTTATCTTAGGGATTATCGTCTTTGCAGTTTTTGCCACTTCCCCTTTCTGGGCAAGCAGCATTGACGGCGAAAAAGGCGACTATAAGCGCCCCGCTGTGACCCTACCCAAGGATGAAAAAAATTGCATTGAACCTGTGGAATATATGCGCGCAGAACATATGCAATTACTCAACGACTGGCGCGACCAAGCATTGCGCTATGAAAATCGTACCTATGTGTCTTCCACAGGCAAAAAGTGGGAAATTAGCCTACAAAACACCTGTTTAAAATGCCACACAGACTATGAGAATTTCTGTCTGAAATGTCATACCTCCAACAGTGTAGATCCATACTGCTGGACGTGCCACATTCGTCCGGAGGGGAAGAAGTAATGAATAACAGCAGAAGAAAATTCCTTAAAATTGCCGGGCTTTCCTCCTTTGCTTTAGGTACTGGCCTTTCCGCCGCCATAAGCACCACCGATGCACTGGCAAAACAAATTGGCACCTATGAATCCAATGCCAAAGCCCTTAAAGCCAAGCGCTGGGCCATGGTTATTGATACTCGCAAACTTACCGATGTGACCCAAATGGAAGCGCTTGCTAAAGCCTGCCACGAAGCACACAACGTACCCAATGTCGAAGGCGACATCGAAGTTAAATGGCTTTGGAACGATTCTTACAAAGCTACCTTCCCAGATGATGCCAACGCCATGTTACCAGATCGCGTAAAGAAGCAAAAATTCCTTTTGCTTTGTAACCATTGCAGTAATCCTCCTTGCGTGCGTGTATGCCCCACTCAAGCCACTTTCAAAATGGAAGACGGCACCGTGGCCATGGACTATCACCGCTGCATAGGCTGCCGTTTCTGTATGACAGGTTGCCCTTATGGCGCACGTAGCTTTAACTTTGTTGAGCCTCGCAAATTTACAGCTAACCCTGTGCCTACCCCAGAATACCCCACACGTATGTTGGGTGTTGTGGAAAAATGCACCTTCTGCACCGAACGCCTTGCCATTGGTAAAATGCCCGCATGCGTTGAAGCCTCCAACGGCGCTTTGCTCTTTGGAGATTTAGAAGATCCTAACTCTGATGTGCGCAAAGCTCTTGCCGAGAACTTCCACATTAGGCGCAAACCAACGTATGGCACAGA
>CAZBDD010000149.1:0-4730 GCA_964490475.1 uncultured Desulfovibrionaceae bacterium | reverse complement strand
CCTTGGTTGTAGCCAATATGGTGGAAGCCGCTGCTAAGGCCATTGGTGCCAATTCCCTACTATGCAAAGTAGGGGCTTTATATCACGATGTAGGTAAATTAAGTCATCCTGATTACTTTATTGAAAATCAATTTGGTGGACGCAATAAACACGATAAGCTTGCGCCCTCCATGTCGGCACTTATTTTAACTTCACATGTAAAAAAAGGTGCTGAACTAGCTGAAAGTCATAAATTAGGTGAAGAAATTACTGCTCTTATTGCACAGCATCATGGTACACGGCTTATAAGTTATTTTTATCATAAGGCTGTAACCATGGGAGAAAATGTCCGTGAATCTGACTATTGTTATGCAGGGCCGCGACCACAAACAAAGGAAGCCGCTATTTTGATGTTGGCTGACTCTGTGGAGGCTTCAAGTCGCACTTTAACAGACCCCACACCAGCTCGCTTAAAGACGCATATTGATAAAATAGTAAAAGGAATTTTTTCTGAAGGACAATTGGACGAATCCGCACTGACATTCAAAGATTTACATAAAATTAGTGAGCAATTTTTACGTATTTTGACAGGAATTTTTCATCAGCGCATTGCTTACCCTGCAGGAAACCCCAAAGACCCTGTTAAGGAAAATGGGGCTAACAAAGAAGAGAAAAAGAGCAATGGTAAGGAAAAAGCCAAAGCTGAAACAGAAGGAACATCTATGCAAGATGCAAGTGCCACTTCTTCTGCTATGCAGGGTGTAGAAGAGGCTCAAGCAACTAAAGAAAATACCAAAAGTTAATATGTTACAGGTATCAGTACATAATGAAGTGGCGTGGCGATGTCCTTTGCCCAGTGCTATATGTAAAGCGCTTATTTCATATATGCTTAGCCCATATGCGCACCTTTTTGCAAAAGAACAATCACATATTGTCTTGCATATAGTAAGCGATGCGCGAATAATTTTATTGAATACAAGCCACATGCATTGTATGGGGCCCACCAATATCTTATCTTTTCCTGCCCACGAAGAAAGTGGCCATACTCCTGTACCTGCGATAATGGAAGATGAGCCTAAACATCCTGATATTTTAGTGCTTTCTGTAGACACTTTACAGCGAGAATGTATCCTGTATGGGCAAGATATTCAAGAACATGCGGTGCGTTTATTGGCTCATGGCCTTGGTCATCTTTTGGGTTATGAGCATAGTGAAGAAATGTTTGCCTTGTGTACTGAAATGGAAGAGCTCGGTAGGGAATTTCTTGTGCAAGAAGGCTCGGTTTTCATTTAATATTTCAACAGTCTGTTAGCAATAGGTACTTAAAACGTACTAATGATTTTAAATAATATTATTTAATTTTTCAGCATCAATTAGCAATAACATGTAACTCTTCTAAAGCTTTACATTGCAGCTCTAAAAGCTTCTTTCCTGAATACACTCCTTTATTACGCCATTTTTGTGGCAAATGTACATTTAATATAGCTTTTAAGGCTTGCATTGCATACGTATCAGAATATTTCGTTTCGTAAATATGGTCTATGGCTTGCCAATAGTTTTGGCTTATGCCCAAGATATGTGCTTTGTGTAATATATGCACTTGTATATCTATGGGAAGTTGTGGCAGGCTTTGTGCTTGTTTACATGTGCTTGCAAAAAAATAAGCGGCTTTAGCAAAATGCATGGGTAGGTGTAAACGTAAAACTAATTTATAAAGGGGATGTTCTGTGAAAGGTATTTGTTCTTTTTGTGAAAAAAATGCCCCCCAAAGCAGGAAACGTAAAAAAGCTAAATCTTCCTTTGTTTTTTGAGATGTCTGGTATTTTATACTATCCATTAATTGCCCTAAGCGGATAAAACTTTCAGAAGAAAGTGTGGAGCACTCTAGGAACCAAGGGGTGAGAGCCTGTATTTGCTGCAGGCAATAGAGAAAAAGTGAGGGCTTTTCTGCCTGCAAAGCCTTGAGGAATTCTCTTCCTACTCTTTCTGCAGGTAACAATGTATGTTTTCTGACCTTGACCACAGCCTTCGCTTGTCGTATGGCCTCTTGGTGTATAGAAAAATGAGGAAAAGTGGCGGCAAAGCGTGCTAAACGATAAATGCGTGTGGAATCATGAAAAAAAGCTTTTGCAGAAGCTGGACGTAAAATGCCGTGGCGTAAATCAAAGAATGCAGAAGGGTGGGCATGAATAAAACCTTGTTGATCTAAAGCCAAAGCATTAATAGTAAGATCTCGATGAAGTAAGTCAGCTGTAATGTCTTGAGCATAGAGAGGCATATATTCTCTGCCATCTACAAGATAGACATGAATTGTTTTCCCTACCTTTTGGGCCATGGGAAAATCTGCAAAAAAATCTTCTTCACGACCACAAAAGGCCATATCAGCATCTTGGGGTATGCGCCCCATAAGAATATCACGCACAGCGCCACCAACAATATAATAGAGCATGGAGAAAGTATTGCATATTTGCGTTGAAAAAAAAAGCTTTTTGCATAAAGAAAATGTATGGCAAGGGCAAGCATTGCCAGGGCCTGTTTTTACCTTAGGGCATACAGGCTCCGTCTTAGATGATGCTTGGGATTTAGTGCGAGAAAATATTTTTCCGGTGGGTAGTTCTGTTTTAGCCTTAAGTCAGAGCAAAGGACGCGGGCAAACACGTAGGCTATGGCATTCTCCTGTGGGTAATATATATGCCGCTTTGCGCTTACCTCTAGAAGGGTTTTTTTTAAGCACGGCTGCTGCACCGGCTTTATCTGCATTTATTATTAAGTCATTGCAAAGAAAAGGAATTTTTTTGCATGTAAAATGGCCCAATGATCTTGTATATGTGGAGCAAAGCCCATACAAAGCTTTTAAGGTGGGTGGCATCTTGCTGGAAGAAAGAGAAGGGGTGCTTATGGCCGGCATTGGGCTCAATATAGTGCAAGCACCGGATGTAGGCGCATTGCGAGAAAAGTACGCCTTGCCTGCTGGTTGCTTGCCTATGCCTGCAATGGATCAACAATGCATAACATCATTAAATAAAAGTACTTTTTCTTTTGAAAATCCAACGGCGGAATGTTTATGGTTGCACCTTGTAAGTGGGCTTGATTTTTGGTACAAGAATAAATTGCCCATGAATGTAACTTGGAAAGAAGATGCTGAGCATGTTCTGTTATGGAAAGGGCATTATGTGGAGTTGGATGATGGCCGTGAGAAAGTATATGGTATTTTGCAAGGTCTTGGAACATTAGGCGAAATTTGTATTCAACAACAGGGTCAAATGCAATTATATACCAGTGGAAGTCTTCGTCTTGTGCAACAGGACGAAATGTAATGGAAGGATTACACAGTATGAGTACTCAGGAAATGAGAAGTTTTGAAGAAGTCCAAGAATTTTTGCGTGGTAAAGCCATTTTGGTGGCAAACAGAGGTATACCCGGGCGTCGTATTTGTCGTTCCATTCGTGAACGCTTTGATGCCACTGCCGTCATGACGGCTACCGATGTAGACAAAACTGCGCCTGCGGCCTCTACAGCACAAGAATTATTACTACTTGGTAAAGATCCCCGCGCATACTTAGATATTGATAGAATTATATCCCTAGCTAAAAGACGTGGCATTGTGGGTATTCATCCGGGGTGGGGCTTTGCTTCAGAAGATTCTCTTTTTCCTAAAAAATGCGAAGAAGCAGGCATAACCTTTATCGGTGCAACAGCCGAGGCCATGAACAGCTTAGGCAACAAAGTTCAAGCACGTGAAATTGCAATGAAGTTAGGCATTCCTGTGGTGCCCGGCTCAGAAGGTGCTGTGGACATTCCTACTGCGCGTAAACTCATTAAAGAAATGGGCTTGCCCATCATGCTTAAGGCCGAAGGCGGCGGTGGTGGTCGCGGTATTTTTGCTATTTTTAATGAGGCAGAGTTAGAAGATGCTTTCTTTAAAGCTTCGGCCATGGCTCAGGCTTCTTTTGGTAATCCGCGTCTTTTTGTAGAAAAATATCTTTCTCAAGTGCGCCACATTGAAATTCAAGTAATTTCAGACAAACACGGCAATGTTTTTGCTTTTGATGAGCGTGATTGCACCGTACAGCGTAATCACCAAAAACTTATTGAAATTACGCCTTCTCCTTGGGAAGGCCTCACGCCAGAGCTGCGTGAAACATTAAAAGGTTATGCAGCACATCTTATTCGTGAGGTGGGTTTCCATTCACTTGCCACAGTGGAATTTTTAGTGGAGCCAGACGGCACAGCATATCTTATTGAAGTAAACACACGTTTGCAAGTAGAGCACGGTATTACTGAGTGTCGCTATGGTGTTGACCTTGTGGAAGAGCAAATTGCCATTGCCTTTGGTGCTAAATTACGCCTTGGAGAGCAGGCCACTCCGCCTATGCATTTTGCCATGCAAGTGCGTATTAATTGTGAAGATCCACAAAGCCAATTTAACCCCAATTCCGGTCTTGTTACGCGCTATGTATCGCCAGGTGGCCCCGGTGTTCGCTTAGATACCAATATGACAGCAGGGTATGAATTTCCGCCTAACTATGATTCTGCCGGAGCTTTGCTTATAACCTATGCTCGTGATTGGGATAAAACCGTAAGCATTATGGAACGCGCCCTTGGGGAATATATTATTGGCGGCATTAAAACCACTATTCCCTTCTTTAAACAAATTTTAAAGCATCCCTTATTCCGAAATGCTAATTTTGATACGAATTTCATTGCGCAAACACCTGAGCTTATGTGCTATACCGATATGGCACCCGAAG
>CAZBDD010000148.1:0-4734 GCA_964490475.1 uncultured Desulfovibrionaceae bacterium | reverse complement strand
GGTACCGAAGTAAAAGACGGAAAGATTCTGGCCAAGGGGGGGCGTGTGCTTTGCGTCACTGCCTTAGGAAGTGATTTAAAAGATGCGCAAAAAAAAGCCTATGCGGCCATGGGAAAAATACAAATGAACAACGGCTATTATCGCTCTGATATAGCTTTAAAAGGCATTGAACGCCTACAAGGATAATATGATATGGCAAAAGTTGCAATTTTCATGGGTTCTATTTCTGATGAAGCCCAAGTAAGTCCCTGTGTGGATATTTTAAAAAAATTAGATATTCCCTATTGTTTTACGGTGACCTCCGCACATCGTACCCCTGAACGTACGGAAAAGCTCGTGGATGAGTTGGAAAAAGTAGGTGTGCAAGTGTTTATTTGTGCCGCAGGCATGGCAGCGCACTTGGCAGGTGCTGTGGCCGCACGTACTATAAAGCCTGTTATTGGTATTCCGGTATCTGGCTCTGCTTTGGCAGGGGCAGATGCTTTGTACTCTACAGTGCAAATGCCTCCCGGTTTTCCTGTGGCTACAGTTGCTACAGATAAAGCTGGCGCACGTAATGCTGCATGGTTGGCTGCTCAAATTTTAGGCTTGCAAGATGCCTCTTTAGCAGAAAAAGTGCGTGCTGAACGTGAAAAATTCAAAAGTGATGTGGAAAAAGCCGGTGCGGAAATCATGGTAAAGTACCAATCGTACACATTATAATAAAATCAGCGCATAAAGCGTGTGTATATAAAAAGCATGGGTTGTGAATGAACAATCCATGCTTTTTTTGTTAGGTAGTGTCGTAAAAAAATAAAGACCTCTGCACAATTACAAATGAATGCTTTGCTATACTCTACGGCAAGCTTGACTTTATGTGCATAGTAAGATATTTCGTCATTTAACGAAATTAAAGAGGTGTCTTTATGTTTCATTTTTGTAATTTGGCTAAGGCTTTGGGCGATGAAAATCGCGTGCGTATACTCATGATTCTAAAAGGCGCACCGCTATGCGTTTGTCAATTAACAGCTTTACTTGATTTGGCTCCGTCAACGACTTCTAAACATTTGTCTATTTTACGACAAGCGCAGCTTATTGAATGTGTGAAAAATGGACGGTGGGCCTATTATCAATTACCCAAAAAACCAGCCAATGCTTCCGTTGAAGCGGCATTATTATGGGTTTATGAAAGCTTGAAAGACAGTGCCCGAATTTTAGAAGATAAAGAGCGTTTAATTTGTGTTCTTGAGCAAGAAAAGGGAGCTTTTGGTGGATATAACTGCGAGGAAAACGGACATTCAGCGTACTTGCATTCCTTGGCCGAAGAACCTTCAAATTTTAAAAAGGACGATGAATAATGGTTTATTTTTATAAAGTGCAGAAATTGCATTGTAGTGGTTGTGCCGCTCGTATAGAGGAAGCCCTTTTATGTATGGAAGGGGTAGAAGGTGCTAGTATTGATATGGATTCAAAAAAACTTCGCCTTGAAAGTGTACAAAAACCTTCTTTGGAAGCCATGAATGCCATAGTAGATGGAATCGAAAAAGGGACTTATTTAGAAAATCTAGAAGAAACACAGCAAATGACAGGGCAACAAAAGAAAATGGTTGAACAAGAGGACGAGGAAATACACGGTCCCACGGTAAAAACCATGATTATTTGTGGCGTGCTTATGGTCATAGGTTTGCTAGCTGAAGCCTTTGTGCCTGCAGTGGAAAGTAATGATACTCTTGCACGTGTTGTGACACTTTTTTGCTTTGCCATACCTTATGTCTTGTGTGGTCATTCGGTACTTATGGAAGGGTGGGAGTCTTTCAAAAAGAAAGATTTTTTCAATGAATTTACCCTCATGGGTGGTGCCACCATTGCCGCCATCATTATTGGACACTTAGAAGAAGCCGTGGGCGTAATGCTCTTTTATTGTATTGGCGAATATGTGCAAGAAAAAGCCGCCGGCAAATCTCGTCACTCCATACGCGCTCTATTGGCGGCCAAGCCTTCCATTGCTCATGTTTGCGATGCCAAAGGCCACAATGCGCAAGATGTTGACCCTGAAAATGTGGCTTTAGGTGCCTATGTTCTGGTGCGACCGGGGGAAAAAATTCCTCTTGATGGCGTGGTAGTTGATGGTGTTTCTGAAGTAGACACAGCACCGCTTACGGGTGAATCCATGCCGGTATTGGCTGAAGATGGTAAACATGTTTTTGCCGGCTGTATTAATAAAGATAGTGCTTTAGTTATTCAAGTTACAGAGGTTTTTCAAAACACTTCTGTGGCTCGTATTCTAGAAATGGTGGAAAGTGCCAATGCTCGTAAAGCACCTACAGAACGTTTTATTACTCGTTTTGCCAGATATTATACCCCTGGCGTAGTGGCTGCGGCTACACTTGTGGCTTTGCTTCCACCTCTTTTGGGCGGTGGTGATTTTTCAGAATGGGTATATAAGGCTCTAGTCTTATTGGTTGTTTCATGTCCTTGTGCTCTTATAATTTCTATACCTTTGGGGTATTTTGGTGGCATTGGTGCAGCTTCGCGTAGGGGTATCCTTATAAAAGGGGGCTATGTATTAGACGCTTTGCAATATGTAAAAGTAGCCGCTTTTGATAAAACAGGCACTCTCACTCACGGTACTTTTAGCATTACAAAAAAACACACGGCTGACGGTGTTAGCGAAGAAGAACTCTCTTCTTGGGCAGGTCTTGCAGAAAGTCGTTCAAATCATCCCTTAGCCAAAGCCATTGTAAAGGACTGTCTGTTAAAACTTGGAAAAATGCGCCCTGTGGAACAATTACATGTACAAGAAGTGGCCGGAAAGGGTGTTATTGCAGAAGCAGATACCGATGTTATTGTGGTGGGAACTCAAGAGTTTTTGACTTCTTTGCCACAAATCCGTGGTATACCACAAGCTAATGTGCTTAGTGAACTTGTAGCAGAGGGCGGAAGTTTGGCTCTTGTTGCAAAAAATAATCAATATATTGGTTGTCTGGTGGGGGCTGATACATTGCGCCCCGAAGCTGCTGAGGCCTTAACTGCTTTGCGCCACGAAGGTATAGAAACTTTAGCTATGCTCACAGGTGACCATGATGTTGGTGCACAAACTATTGCCAAACAATTACCTTTAGATGTGGTGAAAAGTCGTCTCTTACCACAAGACAAAGCTTCTGTGTTGGAAAGCCTTGCACCAGCCAAAGAAACCTTGTTTATGGGTGATGGTATCAATGATGCCCCAGTCTTAGCCACAGCAGGCATTGGTATAGCCATGGGGGGACTTGGCTCCGAGGCAGCTGTTGAAACAGCCGATGTGGTAGTACTAGATGATAGCCCAGCCCGCGTACCGGAATTGCTACGCATTGCTGCCAAAACACGTCAAATCGTCTGGCAAAATATTGTTATGGCATTGAGCATTAAGGGGCTTTTTGTGTGTCTTGGTATTGTAGGCGTTTCTGGGCTTTGGGAAGCTGTATTTGCCGATGTAGGTGTGGCATTGTTAGCAGTTCTTAATGCTAGTCGAGCCATGAAGACATAGATAGTATTTTATGAAAATGAAAAATGAATTCAAAATCAATAAATAAAAAAATTAAAATTTTATCTATTTGATTTTTAATGAATTTGCTTTTTGTCGGGTTCAAATAAGATATATTTTTCTTGCAAATATAGAACTTTTTTTGCATGCTTGTTTTAAGGCGCTTTGTTGCAAAACAAGCATGCATAAAAAAGTATTTTTACATAAGGAGCAAGAAATGATTACTCGCTTTGGAACTGCAAAAGAAATGATTGTACAAGATATTGAAGAAAATGGTGTTCCCTATTTACTTGCCATTGACCAACGTGGTCTTTATTTGACCACAAGTCGCTATGTGGATAAGGATCTTTCTGATCCTAACAGAAATAGCGATAGGGTATTGATGGAGCAAAGGATTACTGCTTTAAATATAGATTGTAAAAGTTTTTTTGAAGAAAATAAACACCTTGTTCAGGCTATGCCTAAGAGTACAGCCGTTAAGGTAAACCCATTGAAGGCTTCTAAGCGTAGCATGAAGAAGTAAGTTGTAAGGCGGAATATTGATAATGCTATGCAGTACAGAAGTTATTGTGTAAAAAATAACAAAAAGGGAAAAATATATTGGAAAAATGCGATTAGGAAGTATTTATGCTCTTTTTTTGCATTTTTCTTTACAGAAGAAAAATTTCAGCGTAAACTTACCATGAAAAGCTGATAAATAGCATTTTCTTGTTGGATGTCTTCAATTATTGAAGAAAGATTGCTGCATAATTTTTAGATACAATTTTGTAGACTATGCAAAATTGTATCTAAAATGAAAATATTATGCAGGTATTGACGAAGGAATGTATAATTACAGGAGGCTGTTTTATGGGTATGTTTCATTTTTCTGATAAAAGTAAGTTAAAACTTTCCCTTATTGTGGTGGCCTTGTTACTGACAGCTCCCTTGGTAGGGTGCGGTGGGTGTTCTGGCGTACAACAAGAACTAGATGATGATGACGACGACGACGATGATGATGATAAAAAGAAAAAGAAAAAGCAGTCTTCTTCTAAATCCTCTTCTAAGTCTTCCTCTAAATCGTCTTCTAAGTCTTCTTCAAAAAAATAGTAGTTGCTATTTCAGATTAATATGAGTTTTCAATGAAAAAGGTGTTTGTTTTTTAACAAGCACCTTTTTTAAGGTCTTCGCATTTGTCATTGTGCAGAGGTCTCTTTTTTATTTTAATGAACTGAAATACATGAATAGAAAGT
>CAZBDD010000147.1:2664-4735 GCA_964490475.1 uncultured Desulfovibrionaceae bacterium | reverse complement strand
CGTAAAAAAATTATTACAACATTTGGAGCCTTATGCTTTTCACCATAGCCAAAAGAGATGGAAGCAGTGCTGCTTTTGACTCTACTAAAATATTTCAAGCCATGAGCAAAGCCAACAAGGCAGTATGCCAAGGCCATGACGAAGATGATGAAGAGGTTATGTCTTCCACAGACTTAGCATTTTTAACAGAGAAAGTTTGCCAAAAAATTATGGCAAAAAAACTGTATACTGTGGAAGAAATACAAGATGTTGTAGAAGAAATGCTTATTCGTTTTGGCTATGCAAAAACTGGTAAAGCCTATATTTTGTATCGTCATGAGCATGCCAAAATTCGCCATGCGGAAGGCTCACTCATGGATATTTACAAAACATTAACATGGTCTTCAGCCATTGAAGAAGATATCAAGCGCGAAAACGCCAATATTGATGGTGATACCGCCATGGGCACCATGCTACGTTACGGGTCTGAAGGTGCCAAATATTTTGTAGATAATTATATTTTGCCCAGCGAAATATCCGCCGCTCATAACAATGGCGATATTCACATTCACGATAAAGATTTTTACATGTTGACACAAACTTGCTGTCAAATAGATCTTATTCAATTATTCCGTAATGGTTTTTCTACTGGGCATGGATTTTTACGCGAACCTAACTCCATTGAAAGCTATGCCTCTTTAGCGTGCATTGCCATTCAAGCCAATCAAAATGAAATGCATGGCGGACAAAGCGTACCAGCCTTTGACTTTGCCATGGCGCAGGGCGTAGCAAAAACCTATGCCCATGAATATCGCAAAAGCTTTGGTGCTTATTTACAAATTTCTCATGATATTCAAGATATAAGCCTAGAACAATTGGGAATACATGATGCTGGTGTGCTTTTAGAGAGCTTAAAAACACCGCTGACCATGGATAATATGGCAAAGCTCGCCGAAGAGCTTGGTAATATTGTGCCGGAGTCTTTACGACCTCTTTTGCAAAAAGCGCATTCTTATGCTTTGCGCGAAGCTATGAAATCAACGGAAAGACGTTGCTACCAATCAATGGAAGCTTTTGTGCACAATCTTAACACCATGAATTCGCGTGCTGGTGCTCAGGTGCCTTTTTCCTCCATAAATTACGGTACAGACACTTCCCTAGAAGGACGCATGGCCGTAAAAAATTTGCTTTTGGCCACCAAAGCCGGTTTAGGCAATGGCGAAACTTCTATTTTCCCTGTGCAAATTTTTAAGGTGAAAGAGGGTATAAATTTTAACCCTGAAGATCCTAATTACGATCTTTTTGTGCTAGCCATGGAAACATCTGCCATGAGGCTTTTCCCTAATTTTAGTTTTTTAGACGCACCTTTTAATTTGCATTTTTATAAAGAAGGTGATTATAATAGCGAAGTGGGATATATGGGTTGCCGCACGCGCGTGCTTGGCAATGTGTATGATAAAGAAAGAGAAGTGACATGCGGACGCGGCAATTTAAGCTTTACTTCCATTAACTTGCCACGTTTAGCCATGGAAGCACAAGGCAATGTGGGTACATTCTTTGCTTTGCTTGAAGACCGCCTTGAACTTGTCTATTATCAGCTTTTACATCGTCTTAAAATTCAAGGTGCTAAAAAAGTTCGTAACTATCCTTTTCTTATGGGACAAGGCATTTGGCTTGATTCTGAAAAATTAGACTGGGATGATAACTTAGAAGAAATTTTAAAACATGGCACTTTAACTCTTGGTTTCATTGGGCTTGCAGAAGCACTTATTGTGCTTACAGGCAAACACCATGGCGAAAGCGACGAATCTCAAGAGCTTGGTATTCGCATCATTGAATTTATGCGCAGAAACATAGATGAAAAATCTGCTGAAATGAGTCTGAATTTTACATTAATTGCCACACCAGCAGAGGGCTTAAGCGGACGCTTTGTTAACCTTGATAAACATAAATTTGGTATTATTCCCAGAGTAACAGACAGAGAGTACTATACAAACTCTTTTCATATACCTGTACATTTTCCCATTGCGGCTTTTAAGAAAATTCAATTAGAAGCTCCTTACCATGCCTTTACCAACGCTGGGCATATAAC
>CAZBDD010000147.1:1238-2564 GCA_964490475.1 uncultured Desulfovibrionaceae bacterium | reverse complement strand
ACCTTTCCTCATTCTTAGAAAAACTTTGGAGGTCAATTATGATTTACTGCAAAACTGATACAGAAACTACTACTACTCACACCATTGTAGGTGAAAATATAGCTTTTGAACGTACACGTCGCATTACTGGCTACTTAGTGGGCACTCTTGATCGTTTTAATAATGCAAAAAAAGCCGAGGAACGTGATAGAGTAAAGCATGCTTAATGCAACTATTCGTTTACATGGCGTGGCCCCGGAATCCATTGTAGATGGTCCGGGGTTACGTTACGCCATTTTCACACAAGGCTGTGTACACAATTGCCAAGGGTGTCATAACCCTGGAAGTCATGATATAGAAGCTGGTTACAATAAAAGTGTACAAAAAATATTTGATGATATAGTGCAAAATCCACTTCTTTCTGGCGTTACCTTTTCTGGTGGTGAACCATTTTTACAAGCTAGCGCTCTTTGCGAACTTGGGCATGCACTCAAAAAAACTTCTTCCTTATCCATTATCACATACACGGGTTATACATTAGAATCTCTTGAACATATGGCGCAAAATAATGCTTCTATTGATCAATTGCTTCAACTCACAGATATGCTTATTGATGGCCCCTTTATACAAAAATTTTATCACGAAGACTTGCGTTTTTGTGGTAGCTCTAATCAACGTATTTGGTGTAAGGTGCAAGGACAATGGCAACTGAGCGATGACACTGTCATGTGGCGATATGCACACAAGAAAACAGCATAGTCTTTTTTCAAAAAGTGACATCTTTTAGTTTAATTTGTCAGTACAACAATGTTTATTTTTTTATAATTTTTAACTAAAAAAGGAGTAAATATGGGCTTATTTGATGCTTTAATAAACAATGCTGGTGAAGTGAATGTTTCAGAAATTGAAGGTGAAGTAACACAGCTTCTTGCCGATAATGAAACTGTTATTAGGGCTTTTAAGTTAGTACGTGACTTTATAATTTTCACAAATAAACGTGTCCTCATGATAGACAAGCAAGGTATTACAGGGAAAAAAGTGAGCTACCATTCCATTCCCTATAAAAGCATTACTCAATACAGCTTGGAAACAGCAGGAACTTTTGACTTAGATGCCGAACTCAAGATTTGGGTTTCCGGTTTATCAACTCCTTTAGAGCAAAAAATTTCTAAAGGATGCGATATCGTAAGTTTACAACGTGAATTAGCTAACCACGTATTAGTGTAGAATGAGATTTCTGCACTTTTTTTGTATATAAAATTTAAGTGCAGAAGTCTTAAAGTTCAAGTTGTTCTTTAACAAAGTAGGTGACACATGTCTGTGACCTTAATCGATCACCCCCTAGCG
>CAZBDD010000147.1:0-1138 GCA_964490475.1 uncultured Desulfovibrionaceae bacterium | reverse complement strand
TCTTTAACAAAGTAGGTGACACATGTCTGTGACCTTAATCGATCACCCCCTAGCGCAGCATAAAGTCGGGCTTTTACGCAGTAACCTGAAAACCCAAGCTTTTCGTGCTATAGCCAATGAGCTTTGTTTACTACTTGCTTATGAAGCCTCGAAAGATTTACCCCTAGAATCCTATACCATAGAAGGCTGGGCCGGCCCTGTAACCGGAAAACGTATAGCAGGAAAAATGCTTTCTGCTGTACCTATTCTACGCGCAGGTATTGGCATGTTAGATGGTTTTTTAGAGCTTATTCCCGGTGCTAAAGTGAGCACTGTAGGAATATTTCGTAATGAAGAAACTCTTACTCCCGTAAGCTACTACACCAAACTAGCCAAAGATATACATGAGCGCAAAGCTTTTATTCTTGACCCCATGTTAGCCACAGGTGGCTCAGCCATAGCCACTGTAGATCTTTTGAAAAATGCCGGCTGTAAAGATATTCGCGCTTTATTTATTGTGGCCGCGCCGCAAGGTCTTAACGCCTTGGAAAAAGCACATCCGGATGTAGCTATTTTTACATGCGCTATTGATGAAAAACTCAATGATGATGGTTATATTATTCCCGGACTAGGCGATGCAGGTGATAGAATTTTTGGTACAAAATAAAAAATTTAAAGAAAAGTTATTGTAACAATGAGCGCGTTTTGAAGGGGGACTGGGGGAAACTTTTTGGCGCAAGCAAAAGTTTCCCCCAGAAAAATTCATTCACCCGTGTTTTCTTAATAATAAAAAAAATCCAAGCTATATTGCTTGGATTTTTTTATTTTATCGTATTATTTGTAAAAAATTACTAGGGAAGCATGGTTAAGGGGACACGATACATCCAATCGCCAGGGTTACTAGCGCCAAAGCTTTCCCAGTTATTGCGGTCTTTATCGTATTCTTCATAACGGGCAAGACGCGATTTCAATCTATTAATAAAGGTTGTTTGTTGTCCTATGCTCATACGATACCAATCTTCTTCACGTAAAAGCATTACATCACTTTTATAAGGCAGACCATCTAAAAACTCTCCAAGAACGCCCATCTGAGCTAAGTTTTGTCCTTGAGGCATGGGACTGTTAGGATCTCGCGCTGCACGAGTAGAGGCAGAAAGTA
>CAZBDD010000146.1:0-4736 GCA_964490475.1 uncultured Desulfovibrionaceae bacterium | reverse complement strand
TTTCTTTGGCGCCATAAATTAAGGCGAGAGTATGGTCAGAAGATTCTCCTAAGTCACTAATATTATTATTTTTTATTAATGTTATAAAGATGTCATCTCTTACTCTTGCCATGCATTGTGTTTCTTGGCGTTTAGAAAACTTTTCTTTGATTGTATTTGCCGCTAGGCGTAAAATTGCATCGCCCTTTTCCTTACCATATACTTGCATAAGCATACTAAACTTATCTATATCCAAAGAGAGAAGTGCGTATTCATTGGGTTTAGCATTTTTTAAAGCATGCTCCATAACTTCGTAAAGATGTGCCTTACTGCTAAGGCCGGTAAGGGGATCAGTATTGAGTATCTTGCGTAATTTGCGTCTCTCATGGCGTATCTTTATGGCATAAAAAACAGCGAAACATAGAATGGCCACTGCAAGTAATCCCAAGATTTTAATTTTATGTTCGATGAGGAATTCTAAAACGGTAATGGGAGCACGAATATCGTTTTCCGCTTTGATTATAGCTCCTTGTACAGAAATGGGGTCAAGTTTTTCAATAAAAGCATTAAGAATACTAAGCGCCAATTCTGGATACTTCTTTGAGAGATAAAAGTGTAAAGGAAGCATAGAAGATGTGGGCAAAACTGTGTTTGTGTCTACACCAAGTTGAGCCATGGCATACTCTGCTTCAGCATTGGAAAGGAAGAGAGCCTCAATTTTTCCTTCGCTATAGGCTGTAAACATGCTTTCAAAGTCGGGAAAAATGTCCAGTTTCCAATGGGGAAAGTTTTTTTGGACTTGGGCATGATCAAGAACCGTATAGTCCAGCATACCAAAATGATGCTTCTCTTGAGTCTTGCTCAATTCATTTTTTTGGAAAAAAACCATGGGCAGGTGCACATAGGCTTTTGAGGTGTAAAAATGCTTCTGGCGTAGCTCTTTATCACCTACAACAGAAAAAAGCATATCAAACTTTGTAAGGTCTCCCTTAGTAGAAGCAGTATAAGGAATAAAGATAGTAGGGTTGTTGTGCATTTGTTGAAAAAGCTTTATCACGTCAAGGGTGATGCCGGAAGGAGCTCCATTGGCAGAGTCATATTGTATAGGGTAATGGTCAGCAAGATAAGCCACTTCAGCTACTTTACGCGGCTTGGTGAGCATGTCACTACCAGTATCATTTAATTGCTTTCCTATAAAACGTGAACTTTTTTTAACATGCTCTATATATAAGGCGTTCATTGCCTCTTTATCATTTTTTTGTGCTTGTTCTAATGCTTTATCAAGCACATTTAACAGGGGAACATTCTGCGGGGGCGCAGCAAAAAATAAGTCTTGAGAACCAATAATGGCAGCTATTTGTTTGTTTTTCATAAAGTAAAATGAATTGACAATGGAATATTCTGCTTTGTTTTTTATAAATTCAGAATATTCATTATACACTTCGTACTTCATGCTAATATTATTCTTAACAAGATATTCATCTAGTGAATTTACCGACTGATTATTACCCATATATATGGCAACGGTTTTTCCATTTAGCGTATGAATGTCATTATAAAAAATTTTATTGTCTTGGTTTGTTACTAAGTACATATCACTACTGGTAATAGGATTTTTAGAATACTTCAAATGTAACATACGTTGCGGAGTTTTTCCAAACAAAGCCACGACATTCACATTGAATTCTTCAAAAACGCTTACATTGGAATGTGCACCAACGCTTACCGGTACTAGAGTGAATGTATTGGGAATATATTTTGAGAGAATTTGAACGAGCTCTTGTAAATAAAGTTCAGAATTGTAGCTATTGTGGAATTCCCCAGTTTTAGGAATGTAACCAATGCGAATAGTATCAGATGAGGTCTGTTGAGCAGGAGCACTTTTTTGGCCCTGTAGATTTGGGCGAAGGGGCGCAGCATCGGAGGCTGCGTAGGCATTATGTGCGTTTGGCGGAGCAAAATGCAAACTAAAAAGGAGAAGTATAAACAGTAAACATCTAAAATCACGTAAACTTAGCCAATAAAAAAAATACGTAAAGCTTTTCATCTGAGAATCCTTAAGGCGTAATCATTTAAAACGAGTAACAGTGCAATTGAAAACGATTTCCTCTCATTTATAGGATTAGTCAAAAATATTAAGAACCTCAATAACACCATTTGAAAACTGTAAGCCCTCACTCAAGCTTAGTTGATAATGTGACATAGTAGAATAGTTGTGTCAACAACCGTTAGGTTTTTTATAAATTTAAGAATATAAGAAATAAGATATTTTGTGTTTATGCACTTGGAAAAAGTAAAATGTCTTCTTGTGCACTTTGAAATTTTTTTTTCCTGAAGATGTGAAATGTTTTTTAATCTATAAAAATATCTTTCGATGCAAGCTTTATACCTTTATACAGAAAAGCGACTAATACTAATTGGAAAAATTTTTTTTTAGAAAAATTTAAAACATCTATTTTTTTTCTTATTTGTATCTTAATTATCTTTAATTTGCTTCAAAACCTTCAGCAGAAGTATAATGCTGCATATACATGAAAAAAGTCTTTACAATGTTCAATTCTGTACGGTATACTGCTCGGTTGTTTTATGAGAGTCTTTTTTTGTGGAGGGAGTAATAATGTGCTATCTAAACTCACGAATGTTTAATGCAGAAGAGTATGCTGTAAGTGATGAAGATTTTAGCAAGCTAGATACACCGCGCCCCTTTGGTTTAAGCGGGCATTTGCGAGTTCGAAACGAGGCTACTATTTTACGATCTTGCCTTGACTCTTGTTTACCATTTTTAGACGAACTTATAGTAACGTATAATGATTCCAACGATGCTACGGAAGATATTTTGCTGGAATATGTGCATCGATATCCAGATAAAATACGTCTTTTTTGGTACCCTTTAGAGTGGGGGGCCATAAGGGGCAAGGTACATGCAAGACCTTTGGGGCATTTAGCGCAATTTTATAATTTCGGCTATACTAAAGTACGGTATTCTTATTATTTAAAAATTGATGGGGATCAGGTATACTTCACGGAAAAAATGCTTTTTATAAAAAAAATGCTGAAAAAGTATGCAAATCCTGAGTTGAGCACTCAAGATATTCCTGTATTGCAGCATAAACAAAGTACTATCTTTGAATTTTGTGAACGTAATATTGCTAAGGCACTTATTGAGCATAAAAAGTATACTCTCGTTTTAGGGGGTATTAATATGTGCTATTTTAATAATGACTTT
The DNA here is from genome assembly GCA_964490475.1 of uncultured Desulfovibrionaceae bacterium. Lineage (GTDB taxonomy): Bacteria > Desulfobacterota > Desulfovibrionia > Desulfovibrionales > Desulfovibrionaceae > CAYJAD01. Next base: position 1,531 of record CAZBDD010000146.1, on the reverse strand, counting down.
TATCTAATGACTTTGGGAAATTTAGATGAAAAAACCATATTTAATGGCTTTTGTGGTGACGCTTTTATAATAAGCCCGAATTCTAAGCAGAAATATTTTTTAGATGGTGAATGGATGGAAGTATTTCCGCATACGAATTCGCAATGTATATCTTTAGGTCTTTGTTGGGTGCATGGGCATGCGATTAAGAAGAATTTTTATTATGAAAAAGGGCCTGTTATCCCAGTACGAAAAGCACATACTTTTTCTTGGGATGAAATATATGAAAAAGTAAATACAAGACCCACGAAAGACCTGAGAAGTCATAATGCGTTTAAAAATTTGGGGCGACAATTTTGGGATAGAGACGTGCCAACATTTTTAACACAAGACTTTTTTCACTTATTTTTAGATGATGTCTTGTTTTCAGTTCGAAAACAGCGCGATGTGGGCTTATGATTAAATGTTCTGTATAACAGGTTGTTGAACTACTATCTACGTCGTCAGCACACAAAAATCAATCTGCTTATGTGAGATTTCATTTCTCTTTAACATGCTGTGAGACTTGACATGAAGTGAAATGTAAGCTATTTTATTAGTAGCTAGAATGTTGTTTTTTTTATATTTTTTTATTAATCACTTGTTTTGAATTTCTCTTGTATAACAAGTTGTTGAGAAAGATGCTTGAGAGTTTACTTATTTTTTCAGCAATTTTGTTAAGGATAGTTAAAATGATACACATAAAAAACAATACTGCTACGCGCAGTTGTCTAAGTTTTTCACGTTTCACTATTTTTTTCTTTTTCATCTTTGTTTGGTGTACTTTCCTTTCTGCTGCCCTTGCCTTTGCTACACAACCTTTTTCCATGACCGATGATGAAAAAGCCTTTGTAAAAACAGTAAAGCCCATAGAAGTCTCTTATGATGCTTTTTGGCCTCCTTTTGAAAAATATGATGAAAAAACTCAGTCTATTCAAGGTATAAATTATGAAATATTAATGTTGGTTTCTAAACTAACAGGTTTAAAATTTAAATTTCTTCATGGCATGACCTATGAAAAGGCATTGAATAACTTAAGCCATGGAAAAATAGATATGCATTTAAGCTATGATACGAATCCTAAAAAAGCTAAAGAATTGAATGCTGTTCTATCTGATACTTTTTTTGCTACCCCCATTGCTGTGATTGGGAAAAAGTATCAACTTACCGAAAATTGTATTTTTGCCGTTTCAAAATTACATCCTGTAGTCATCCAGTTTTTAAAAGAAACATTTCCACAAAATACAATTTTAGAATTTGATGATATCACAGGTGCTTATGAAGCAGTAGCGCAGGGAAAGGCAGATTTTACTTTTGAAAATGTATACGCTGCTCGTTCTGCAATTTCTGAGGGGGGGTATCCACTTTTACGTATTGCAAACTTGCTGCCTTTATATGATAAACTATCATTTATTTTTAATAAAAATGTAGACCCTAGAATTATTTCTCTCTTTAATAAAGCTATAGCTTCTTTGCCTCAAGATAAATTGAGTACAATTTTATTAAAGCATAC
>CAZBDD010000145.1:0-4754 GCA_964490475.1 uncultured Desulfovibrionaceae bacterium | reverse complement strand
TAGAAAGCCAACCTTTAAATAGCAATTTTGTACCTGCTGGTTCTAAGCGATCTTTAACCTTAGATGATTTGATGGAGAAGTATTCTCCAGAGCCGGAATTTTATATGAGCTCTGTGTTTCCTAAGATGCAGGAATTACAGAAAAATATTGATTCTGGTGACGAGCATCGTAAAAAAGGGGAAAACTTTGCTGCAGAATGTGAATATGGGTCAGCCCTTAACATTGATGAAGAGAATATTCGGGCAAATTTTGGAATAGGCTTAACCTACTTGCAAAGAGGAGAGCCAGATAAGGCCAAGAATATTTTTGAGCGCTTGGTGCGTTTAGAAGGCACTTTTGAGGCGCAGCATAAGCATTTGTTTAATGAATTCGGCATTTCTTTGCGTAAAAGTGCCATGTATTTTGAAGCTTCAGAATATTATCAAAAAGCCATTTCACTCACTCAGGCTGATGAAAATTTATATTTTAATTTGGCACGTACCTATCTAGAACTTAAAGATTATGCCAAATGTATGGAAAATTTGTTATTGGTGTTAGAGGCCTCTCCACAACATGAAGCGGGTTTAAAATTTCTTCATTGGATGCAAAAGAAAAAAAATGTCCCTGCAGAGTTTATGGGACAAGCTAAAAAATTTAGCCAAGAATAAAGGTAGTGGTTAAACCGTTGTGAAAAAATGGATATTGCGAGAAAACCTTACAAATAGCACCATAGAAACAGCAAATACATATTCTTTTGAAGACGCGGAGGTGTTTTCTTCTGTAACTGCCATGAGCTCTCACGAAGTGGGAAAAGCTCATGCTTTAAGCATTTCTCCGCTTTTATTGCATATCCTTCAATTACGAAATTATATTAAAGAAAGCGATATTCAAGCTTTTTTATCACCTCATTTGCGCTTGCTTGCTCCTTTAGAAGCATGGGCCGGTTTACCGCAAGCAGCAGAGCTTTTGGTTAAACTGCTTTTAGAAGGCAAAAAAATTGCCGTGTGGGGTGATTATGATGTGGATGGTATTACCTCCACAACTCTCGTGCTTGATGTACTTGAAGCCCATGGTTTTTCTGCTCTGGCGCATATTCCCGAAAGATATTCCGAAGGCTATGGCTTAAATATTGCTAATATTGAAATGCTGGCTGAAAAGGGCGTTGATGTTATTTTAACAGTGGATTGCGGCGTCTCAGATTATGAATCGGTAGCTCATGCCAAGAAATTAGGTTTATCTGTCATTATTTCTGATCATCATTTACCGCCGGAAATTTTGCCGCCTGCCGACGCAATTTGCAATCCTCGTATGGGGGAGTGCCCTTGTCCTGATTTAGCAGGGGTGGGTATTACTTTTTTCCTTATGTGTGCTGTAAATAAAGCTTTACAAAAACAGAGTAAAGTAGATTTTGATATGCGCAAGGTGCTGGATCTTGTAGCCATGGGCACTTTGGCGGATATGGTGGCTTTAAAAGGACAAAATAGAGTATTGGTAAAAAATGGTTTGCTAACCATAGCTCAAGCCCAGCGTGCAGGGCTTGCCGCATTAAAAACTATCTGTAATTTTGATAGATCTGCGAAATTAGGCGGGGGGCAAATTGTATTCTCGTTGGCACCACGTATTAACGCGGCAGGGCGTATGGGGCATGCCCATTTGGCCTTAGATCTTTTGCGTTGTAAAAACTTTGATGATGCGGTGCTTTTGGCAAAAGAACTTGATGAGCTTAATATCCAAAGACGTAAAGATGAAGAGCGTATTCATGAAGAAGCGCGCACTCAAGCCAGAGAGCAAATAGAAAAGGGCAATGTTGGTCTAGTTCTTTATGGGCATGACTGGCATCAGGGTATTATAGGTATTGTGGCTTCACGCATTGTGGAAGAGTTTTATCGCCCTACGCTTATTCTTTGTGATGGCATGGTAGGCATTAAAGGGTCAGGCAGATCTGTTAAAGAATTTGATTTGCATGAAGGTTTAACGAAGCTTGCGCATTTATTAGAAAGTTATGGTGGGCATCCTTTGGCGGCAGGTTTGAGTATTCAATCAGAAAACTTAGAAGCATTTAGCCGTGGCTTCAATGAAATAGTGCGAGAAAATTTTCAGGATAATGCTCCCATTCCTTCATTGCCCATAGATGTTGTTATAGATTTTTCTGCGGCAAGTAATGCTATTTTTTTAAGAGAATTAGAATTATTACAGCCCTTTGGTGTGGGTAATGCAGAGCCTGTTTTTGGCTCTCCTCCTTTGCGTGTTAAAAGTATGCGCTTTTTTGGCTATACGAAAGAGCATGTTTTATTGCAAGTTGTTGATGAAAGCACAAATGTAACCTTGCATGCCAAAGTGTGGCGAAAAGCTGCTGAATTTTCTTCTAGTATAGTGGGAAAACTTATATATTTAGCTTACACACCGCTTATTTCTACATATAATGGTATGGCTTCGGTGGAAGTTCGGGTTAAAGACTGGAAAATCATTGAAAATGTATAATTTTCTAACATAATGAACTATTTTGAGGTGTAGATGTCCGTTCTTATTCATAAAAATACACAAATGCAAGCCGTCGGTCAAGGGACAAGTCTCGACCATTTTTCTTTAGAAAAAGCCAAAGAAATTCGTACTTATCATGAAAGTTTTGCAGAATATGCCCCTACTGATTTAGTGTTTTTGCCTAAATTAGCTGAATCGTTAGGTGTGGCGCGTTTTATGCTAAAGGATGAGTCTACACGCTTTGGTTTAAAGGCTTTTAAGGTTTTAGGGGCCTCTCATGCCATGGGGCGTTATTTGGCACAGAAGCTGGAAGAGCCTTTTGCCCAAATAAGCAGCGCATATTTGTGCGATGCCTCGGTACGGGCACGCATGGGGGATATTACTTTTACCTCTACTACCGATGGAAATCATGGGCGTGGCGTGGCATGGACAGCGCAGCAGTTGCAGCAAAAGGCTGAAATCTATATGCCTAAAGGTTCTGATATAGGGCGAGTGCAGAATATTTTAGATCTTGGCGCTGCATGTACCGTGACGGAAAAAAATTATGATGATACAGTGTCTATGACCTTTGAAAAAGCGCAAAAAGCTGGGCATATATTGGTGCAAGATACAGCTTGGGAAGGCTATGAGCAAATTCCTTTGTGGATAAAGCAGGGCTATCTTACTCTTGCTTTAGAAGTGTTAGAACAAATGCAGGCGCAAGAATGCCTCCCTACACATCTTTTTTTACAAGCAGGCGTAGGGTCTTTTCCTGCTGCCATGGTGGCTTTCTTCCATGCTGTATTAGGTGATAAAGCTCCTAAATGCATTATTATGGAACCACACAGTGCACCGTGTTTTTATGTGTCGGCAAAAATTGGCGATGGTAATCCTCATACGGTGGACGGTGATTTATCCTCCCTTATGGCTGGTCTTGCTTGTGGTAAACCGTGCATACAAAGCTGGCCAATTATTAGAGATTATGCTTTTGCTTTTGCTTCCAGCCCAGATTTTATTGCTGCCAATGGAATGCGCATTTTAGCAGCGCCTTTGCCGGGTGATAAAACCGTTATTTCTGGAGAATCCGGCGCTTGCACCACGGGGCTTGTGCATTGGCTTATGCATCATGACGCCGACAAAACATATCATCAGCTTTTAGAGCTTGATGAACAGTCTTCCATTTTGTGTATCAGCACAGAAGGGGATACAGTCCCTGAAATTTATAGGTCTGTGGTGTGGAATGGTGCCTTTGCCGATGAAGAACAAAAAGTTAGAAGACATACATAATATCAAGTGTTTAACAGATAGTTGCAATAGAAAAACGAGGTGAATATGACATCAAACCCTCATGATAAAGATATTTGTGCTAAGCAAGGTCAAGAACAGCAGAAAACGCAGGTTGTAGAAGCAGAAGTTATTGATGATGGCCACCATAACTCAAGGTATTATTATGAAGACACTAGCCAAAACTCCTTTGGTGGCGTTTCCTTTGGTGTGCATGGAAGAGGCTGGCGTCAGCATGCGCAATTTAAGCAATCTCCCAATGTGCTTTCTTGTATGCCAACCCTAGTGACTTTAGTTTTAGCGTTGAGTCTTGGCATACAATATGGCTTTTTAGCAGCTCTTGGCTTTTTCTTTTTTTACTTGATTGGTAATGCCGTTTCCTTTGCCATTTCTTTACGCAGAACCTTACAAGGGCAGAAAGTTTTTGTTTGGCTAAATAGAGCTCTTGTGTGGGTGGGGGCGTATGCACTAACGCTGGCAGTCATTTGAAAATGGTAAATATGAACGTAGTAATGAACTGTGGGAAAGTCTTGAGTAGTTATTTATACGTCTGTGTTTGAAAACTATTTTTTAATGAACTTAGTATAGTGTTGATAATTTTTTTTGTGTAGAACTTTCCATGGACATTTTAAGAAAGTTATTTCATTGTGAGTAAAACGAGCGCAAAGGAGAATGAAAAAGTATTATGTCATCATCAAAAATAAGTGAACGCTGTAAGCAAGTTTCTCCATTTTTAGTTATGGAGATTTTAGACCGCGCACAATGCATGCAAAGACGAGGCATTGATGTGGTACATTTGGAGGCGGGCGAACCAGATTTTGATACCCCCCCCTGTATTATTAATGCGGGAAAAGCCGCTCTTGATGCGGGCTATACGCATTATACAGCGTCACAAGGTAAGGTTGAACTGCGCAAAGCTGTGGCTGATCATTACTTACAGCGCTATAATGTGACTATTCATGAAGATCAAGTACTCGTTTTTCCAGGTACTTCCATAGGTATGAAACTTCTTTTTGAAGTGTTGCTTAATG
>CAZBDD010000144.1:0-4802 GCA_964490475.1 uncultured Desulfovibrionaceae bacterium | reverse complement strand
GTTTTTGCGCCAGCATTTCTTGAGAGAGCCCTCGAGTTTCTGGCCCAAAAATAAGGCTATCTTGCTCTGTATAGGTAAAGCGATGCACAGGTTCCCCCCCTTTAGAGGATGTCATAACCAAGCGCATACCTTGCCCTGCTTCTTGTACATAGCTTGAAAAATTGGGCCATATGCTCACCTTAGCATGCGCCCAATAATCTAAACCTGCCCGTTTTAAATGCTTTTCATCGGTAGAAAAACCTAGAGGCTCAATAAGATGTAAACTAACACCTGTAACTGCGCAAAGGCGCACAATATTTCCTGTATTTTGCGGGATTTCCGGTTCAAAAAGTACTATATGCACAAAAACACCAAACGCTTTGTTGAAAGCTCTTACCTGTAAAACGCTTACATCTTAATATAAGACATCTATTTACACTGTCTACCCAAAAAAAAGCAGAGCCTTCCATATAATATAGAAAGCTCCGCTTCAAACTTTTCTGTGTTTAGAATCTATACACAGCCAGTAGGCTTAGGAAGACCTGCCATTTTGCAAGCACCCTTACCAGGACCGGAGGGGAAGAGTTCGTAAACTTCTTTCAATTTGTAGCCAGTATTCTTGGAAAGGATACGCACCATAGGAGCGATACCGTTCTTCTTGTAGTAGTCTTGCAAGAAGTCAAGAATTTTTTGGTGGTCAGGATTGATGTCGGTGATACCTTCGGATTCTTTTACATAGTCCATCCACTCAGGGCACCAGTCGTCAAAACGAAGCAAAAAGCCGTCTTCATCCACTTCAAAACTCTTGCCCTTATAAGTAATCTCAGCCATTCTTGTCCTCCTTGGACAGTTTCATATCCATTTATTCCAACAAAAAGTGTTGGTATACCTGCTACCCATAGAAAATCTTAGGGTAAAAAACCTCGACAAATTATGTTTGTGCATTACGCACCATGTCTATGTGCATAAGTGCCACAATCTTGTGAAAATGGCAAGCCACTAAACCATTTTTTTTTCATACCGTTTAATATACTCAAAAAAATAATGTTAACAAATCGTTATCACTATTTTCTATAATACTTCGCTAGCATTCCAATACAACAGGCCATGTTTTTTTTCCAACAATTCTAGAAAAGCCTGTTCTTCTTCGCTATTTACCATATCATTGATGCGTATATAAACATGACGTTCTTGGGCACCACGTTCTTCATTATCAGATAATATAGAGATAATATTAACATTATTCTCTGCCAAGGTATCAAGAATAGGTCGCAACGCACCCACCCCATCCTGCACAGGAAAAGCCAATAAAAAGCCCCCTTGGCGCACACCTGTAAGGCTTATAAGCACCCGAAAAATATCATGATCAGAAATAATTCCCACCAACTTTCCGTCCTGTGTCACAGGGAAGCCACCAAAGCATTTTTCTTCCATAAGCATAGCCACTATTTCAATGGAGTCATCGGGGCTCACGCAAATAGGATTAGGAGTCATAATACTTTGTAATTTTAACTCAGACAATAAATAGAGCATTTCGCGCATATCTAGTGTGGTAGCCTGTGATGGCGTTGCATCTTTTATGTCTCTGTCAGAAACAATACCTATCACACGCATTTGATCATCTACCACTGGTAAGCGGCGAATATCGTGGTCTTTCATAAGCTTATTAGCCTTCACCACAGAAGTTTCTGGTGTAGCAGTAATGACAGTTTCGGTCATCCAATGTTTAATAAGCATGATTCCTCCTCATGGCTCATACATCTATGATAGTAACGTTTATATAACAGTATACCTTAAGGTAATTAACAAGCTAACAGCCATTGCCAAAAATGTGTTGTCATTATATACCCATACGCGACGTGCATCAAGTATTAATCAAGCCTTTCTAAAAGTACGGAGTAACTATGTATATATATTGTGATTGTCAGGCAGGTGTCAGTGGCGACATGTTTTTGGGCGCCCTTTGTCACTTGGGTCTTGACCTTGCCCCCCTACAAAAAATGCTTGAAGATGTTGGTATCATATGTACCATTGATACATGGCAAGAAAATCGTGCGGCAGGTCCTGGTTTTCGCGTAGATGTGCGCTGGCCAGACAATCAACCCTTACGGCACCCCCAAGATATTGCTGATATTTTTCAACGTGTTGCTATTTCTTCTACCATCAAAGAAAAAGCTCTTGCCATCCTTGAAGCCATAACTCAAGCCGAAGCCCATGCGCATGCTATACCAGCAGAGCAGGTACATTTTCATGAGGTAGGAGCCATTGACACAGTGGTAGATATTTTAGGTGTAGCCTATGGTTTAGAAGTGCTACAAGCTGACTTTGTACTGTGTTCTGCTCTGCCCTATTTTAGTGGTACCATTGATTGCGAACACGGCACCATTCCCCTTCCGGCACCAGCTACTGCCTTTCTTTTACAAGGCAAACCGCTCTGCCATACGTGGCCAAGTCTTGCCAAAAGCGAAATGGTTACCCCCACTGGTGCTGCCTTGGTGCATGTGCTTGGAAAAAGCTTTGACGTAGTTCCCCAAGGTCTTTGTAAAGCCATGGGTACCGGCTATGGCTCGCGCCCCGCCCCTGCCGGATTACGCCTTTGGCTTATGGAAGAAAACAGCACTGCATCTCAATTGCGCACAGAATATATCAGCCAATTAGAAAGTCACATTGACCACCTTACCGGAGAAGAGCTAGGCGCTGCCCTGCACAATCTATCTCAAATGCCTCAAGTACTTGATGTGCTTTGGCTGTCCGGTACAGGAAAGAAAAATCGCCCCAGCGGGCTTTTACGCATTCTTTGCTTACCTGAACACAAGGACTCAGTAGAAAGCGCCTTTTTTACACACACGCATACTTTAGGCATACGCCATGCTTTATTAGAGCGCCGTGTTCTTACGCGTCAACAAGTAAACATCACTAGCCCTCAAGGGCAAAACCTTAAAGAATATTTCTTAGATGGGCATACGTGGCATCGTCCCGAATGTGACGACCTTATGCAACAAGCACAAAATCAAGGCGTAGGTATGCCAGCATTGCGCATAGCAAAAAAATCATAATTATTCCTTTATTATGAATATTTCACACTTTATGTTTGAAACCCCGGTTTTTGCCCTGCTTTTTTCTTTAGCAGCGGCAACTGGGGCTTTTTTGCGTCATATATGCAATACAGCCTTAAAAAAAAGAACAGGAGATTTTTTCCCTTGGGGCATATTTTGCGTGAACACCCTTGGGTGCTTTGGCTTTGGCTGTGTCTTTGCTCTTACAGAACATACAACGCTTTTTCATGAGAATATAAAAAGCATCTTACTCACCGCTTTTTTGGGATCATTTACCACTTTTTCTACATATATTTTTGATGGGAATATTTTTTTAAAAAAATCGCAATACTTTAAATTTACATACTATATTTTGGGACAAATACTACTAGGGCTAGGATTATTTTGGCTTGCCATGAAAATATTTTAAAGTTTAACATTGACATTCATTTTCAAATAGGACATGATGCACTTAAAGAATGAATACTAACAGTGTAGCAAGGAGTAAGACTATGGCAAAGAAATCAAAAAAATCTAGCAGTGTACAGCCTGTTCATGTTTTTTCACCCAAGAAAAGCAGTTCACTTACTAGCGGCTCTGCCTGCGACAAATGCAGTTCCCCTTGCCCTTGCGCCAATTGCCCACAAAGAATTCTAGTGGTGGGCGGCATTGAACGTATGGAGCCTTTATACAAAGAAGTTATTGAAGCAAAAGGGCATATATTTGAATATCATGCCGGCCATTTACGCAAAGGTGGGAGTAAATTAGACAATTGTTTACAAAGAGCAGATATTGTCCTCTGTCCTGTGAATTGTAACAGCCACTCTGCATGTTTACAGGTAAAGAGCCTTTGTAAGAAGTACAAAAAGAATTTACAAATCATGAAGAATTTTTCCTTATCGGCCATTGAGCGCACGCTTAATGACGTGGTAAGTGCTTAATAACAGAATGTTGAAGAAAAAGAATCCACTAGCCTAGCCAGTGGATTCTTTCTTTAAGACCTCTGCACAATTCAAAAGGCATGGATTGTCACGTCGCTGCGCTCCTCGCAATGACTTTTGTTGTAATACCAAGTTATTGCGGGGAGCCTAGCGATGAAGCAATCCATTCATTTGTAATTGTGCAAAGGTCTTTATATGCAAGCATGACCTTCTCATGAATGCCTTTTAAACTACAATGCTTTTTGCATCCAAAACTGTAGTGTTTTATAAAGCACATCTGCGTCAATGGGCTTGGTAATATGGTCATTCATGCCGCGGGAAAGACTTATTTCCTTATCTCCTTTCATGGCATGGGCAGACATGGCAATAATGGGTAGTGTAGCGAATTTTTCTTGCTCACGTATTTTTTGCGTAGCGGTATATCCATCCATTACAGGCATTTGAATATCCATAAGTATCAGATTATACGTATTTTTTTCCAGCATCTCTAAGGCCTGTTGTCCATTTTCTGCTATATCTAAAGTATAGCCCACAGCTTGTAAAATCTCTTGAGCAACCATTTGATTAATTTCATTATCTTCCACAAGAAGCAAATGCCCGATCATGTGCGTTGCTTGCGCTGCATTTGTTTCAAGATATTCACTTTTTTCATCTTGTTCGCTCATTTGAGGCGCCAGAGGAAAAACAGCCGTAAAAGTAAAGGTTGTTCCCTTGTTCAGCTCGCTTTCTACCCAAATTTCCCCGCCCATGAGGTTAATAATTTTTTTAGAAATGGCGAGCCCGAGACCCGTTCCGCCGTACTTGCGTGTTACAGAGCTGTCTGCTTGAGAAAAGGCTGAAAAAAGTT
>CAZBDD010000143.1:0-4811 GCA_964490475.1 uncultured Desulfovibrionaceae bacterium | reverse complement strand
GCAACTATGCCCAATGTTTTATGGGGGGGAGAAAATTAAATCAGCGTTTCCTTGAAAGTATTTCCTTTCTACGCAGAGCTAAAGCTCAAAGCGTTAACAGCTCATTTCCCCCTACCTGAAGTAATACAACAACTAACAACATGTGCAGCAATTTGATCATCTAGTGAGTTATTGCCGTTCCCCATACAAGGAACTTAAATTTCGCAACTCACCACCATAATAAAAAATGAAGTCTAAATATAAAAGAGTATGACAGTATCTACTTGTGTGATTATATATATGTAAGCACGTGAGTATGTGCTAACTATCTTGTAATATTTTTTTCTGGAGGAAATGCTATGAATTTACAACTTGTCATGAGTAATATGGAAAAAAGAGGTTATGCTGTGACATTTTTTCAAAGTGCCAGTGAGGTGGCAAGCTATCTTACCCAAAGTATACAGAATACCACTGTGGGCACTGGTGGAAGTATGACCCTTGAGGCTCTTAATATTTATGATACATTATGCGAAAATAATACAGTTTTTTGGAGAGGAAAATGTAAAAACGAGGAGGAGAATAGAGAAGCAATTTTTGCTCCAGTTTACCTGACCAGTGCTAATGCTGTTACAGAAGGTGGCTCTTTATTAAATATTGATGCTTCAGCTAATCGCATTGCAGCGTCTAGCTATGGTAAGGAGCGTCTTATTTACGTCATTGGGATCAATAAAATTGTTCCAACCATCAATGATGCTCATGAAAGAGCAAGAAACTTTGCCGCGCCGCTTAATGCAAAACGCCTGAATAAGAAAACACCTTGTGCTGTTAAGGGTGATAAATGCTATGATTGCAATAGCCCTGAAAGAATTTGTAATATTATAAGCATTACAGAAAGGAAACCTGCCACAATAAAAAAACTTGAGGTACTTATTGTAAATGCAGACCTTGGTTTTTAAAATTGGTTAGAATATTGTAATTTTTTGTAAGCTATTTTATTGGGGCGCAGGGGGGAGAGCCTCTCTCATGCGCCACGCTTGAAGACAAAAAAAGTTTTGTGTGCTATAGAAGAAGGGCGTTCTACTACATAAAAAAACTCATTGCACAATACACGAGTAATGCAGACATAATGCCATTAGTAATTTTTGCATGCTTTGAAAAAAGCACTGTAAAAAGTGAACCAAAGCCTGCCCACAACACAGTGCATACAAATCCTATGAAGGCTAGTAGCAAAGCAAATAGTAAAATCCACCAGAAAGTTTCTTTATAAAAAGGTAAAATATACACTTGCATGGAAACAATGCCGTACACGTAGATTTTGGGATTTATAAATTGCAAAAAAAGCCCTGTGAAAAAGCTGGCGTTACTTTCCTTTTGTTGGATTTCTCCATGACTTTTCCATGTACAATATGCAAGGTATAAAATATACGATGCACCAATAATGCGCAAAGGAAATTCAACTTTTGGCATAAGTGTTGTGAGTGCATTACAAAAAATAGCACATGTAACCATTACAATGCAAAAACCAGCGAATATACCTAAATTAAAGGGTAATGACTTACGAAAACCTACTTTTGCTGCATTAGATAGGGACATAATGTTATTAGGGCCAGGAGTTATTGCCGTAACCCAGGCGTATGTTAAAAAGCTAAACCAAGAAAACATTTTTGTTGCTCCCTTCATATTTCTATGTTTGAGTGTACTACAAATGCAGTATGATAGTATATCGTACTATTAGTTTATTATATTGTCAAGGGTAGTTAAGGAGACAACACGTGAATATAAACTCAACTGTCGCACAAAATATAAAAAATATACGCGAGCAAAAAAAATTAACGCTGGATATGGCCGCTCAAACCACTGGTGTTTCGCGAAGTATGTTGGCGCAAATAGAAAGAGGGGATGCTAATCCCACAGTTTCAGTGCTGTGGAAAATTGCCAATGGTTACAAAGTCGCTTTTACTTCTCTTGTGGAACAGAAAAGTGATATTACTAAAGTCGTGCGTGGTGATACTATTACCCCTATTCTTGCTGACGACGGAAGGTATCAAAATTTTCCTATAGTTCATTTTGATGAACAACATGCCTTTGAAATATATCGAATAGTAATCTTGGTAGGAGGAAGCCTAGAAGCCAAGGCGCATCTCTTAGGGACAGAAGAATATATAACTGTGTTTTCGGGTAGCATTTCGGTGCTGGTTCAAGAGAAAATATATTACTTAAATCAAGGTGATTCCATACGCTTTTTAGCAGACGTACCACATAGCTATACTAATATAGGGCAGCAAGAAGCTGCCCTAAGTATGATTTTATATTATCCAAAATAAACATTTATGATAATACTATTGAATCAGCGTGTTCTTAAGCTAATCGTTGATTAAGTTTTTTACAAGTTTAGGCGTCACTATAATAATAGCGCATAAAAACAGAGCCATAAGTCCAAAAACCATTGGCAAGCTAAAGGCTTCGGCTACAAAACCCATCATGGCGGGGCCTACCAATACCCCTAAAAAGCCTAACATGGTTATGGCAGCTATGGCCATATGCGTAGGCATGGCACTTTGTTTGGCAGAAAAGGAGAATAATTGCGGGATAAGATTGGCTGCTCCTAAACCTACTAAGGCAAAACCAATAAAGACCAATGCACTAGATGGAGCAAACAACACCATGATGTGCCCCATGGCAGAAATGAAAGCTCCCGTCATAAGTACTGTTTTTACACCAAACTCTTGAACAATCCTATCACCTAAGAGGCGTCCAACCACGGTGGCGGCTGAAAAAATGGCAAAAGCTAGAGTTGCACGTTCTATGGGGGTATTGTGCTCTTCCACTAAAAATAACGCCGCCCAGTCTAACAGTACTCCTTCGTTCATATACAATAAGAAACACAAGCCTCCGATAACGATAACAATACCTTTAGGTAAAGTTAAAGAGTGCCCTTGAGCGTTTTTTTCTTCACTGCCGTAAGGTAAAAAATTGGGGCGACAATACAGAAGAGTTATACTACATACCAAAACTGCCAAGAGTGTAACGGCATAAATGGGAGTCATGCCAAGAGTTAATAAGCCTACCATTCCCAATGCGCCTATGATACTGCCAGCGCTAAACATGGCATGCATGTTAGACATAAGCTTTCGCGTACAACCTTTTTCTATGAAAACCGCTTGAATATTAACGACTACATCGGCTATGCCTACGGCTATTCCTTTTACTAAACAAGCTATGGCAGCAAGCCATATGTTATCTACCACTGCGACCCCCACCAACACTGAAAACTCTAAGGGGATAACCACTTGTAAGGTACGGCGACAGCCAAAGCGAGAAGCCAAAGCGCCGGCAAAGGGCATGGCCAATAAACCACCAAGGCCTACACATAATAGCAAAAGACCAAGCACTGCTTCGTCGACCTTGAGATTAGCTTTCATAAAGGGGATAAGTGCCCCCCATATAGCCATGCCCATACCAATAAAAATAAAAGATGCACGTGCTGCATGGCGAATATGTTTGTTTGAAAAATCCACTGTATTTTCCGTTGGCTTACTCATATTATGAATCCTGTAAATCTTGTGAGAGTTGCACTTGAAGCTCACTGACAATTTGTGCGTATATTTCGTTGAAAATTTCTAGTTTTTCTTTTGATACGGCATGATATACGACTTCTTCTCGTTGCCATAAGGCTTGTGATAAAGTTTGATGTTTATGTAGCCCTAATGGCGTCAATGCAATATATACCTTTCTTCTGTCTGATTCCTTTCTTTGCCGCAAGAGAACTCCATCTTTTTCCATAGAATCAAGTATGCTGGTCATGCTTTGTCGCGCTATGGAAAGTGCATCAGCAACAGTACCTGTTTCTTGTATTTCTTTCGCTTCAAAAAGATAGTCAAGCACTTGAAAATAGGGTAAGCTGCACCCTTGCTTTTTTAGCCATTTTGCATAGAGGGCTCTTTCTTTTTCCAGTAAAAGAAAGTGATGTTGGAAAATTTTTTGTCTTTGCATATGTCCTCTTTGTCTGGTTTAAGAATGTCCAATTTGGGAATATCTGTTTAAAGAATAACTGTCAAGAGTTAAAAAAAAGGAATACAGGAAAATAACTCCATATTATGTTGTGCTTATATAAAAAGAGGAAAGTATTATGCAAAGATGTTCTTGGCCAAATTTAGAAAATTCTGAAATTTACATGTACTACCATGATCATGAGTGGGGAGTAGCTTCTCATGATGATGCCTACCTTTTTGAAATGTTCGTGTTAGAATCATTCCATTGTGGTTTATCTTGGTTGCTTATTTTGAAAAAAAGAGAGGCTTTTAGAGAAGCATTTGACAATTTTGATCCACAATGCATAGCTCAGTATGACGATGCGAAGGTGGATGAACTCATGCAAAATGCTGAAATAGTGCGTAATAAAGCTAAGATATTGGCCACCATACAAAATGCCAAAAGCTATCTTAAGGTAGTGCAAGAATTTGGTACTTTCTCAAAGTATATTTGGAGTTTTACTCAAGGCAAGGTTTCGTATAACCCTTATGATGGCGTTACAACTCGCAACGCTTTGTCAGATGCATTTGCTAAAGATGTGAAAAAACGTGGATTTAAATTTATGGGAACGGTAACGGCTTTTTCTTACTTGGAAGCTGTAGGCGTGATGAATAATCATGCTAAGACATGCTTTTGTTATCAATCAGAGAAGTAAAAATATGGTTGTTGAAAAATTACAAGATTTTTTCAACAACCATAGAAAAATTATATTATTTGAATTTCTTTATAAGCTCATTTACAAGGACATCTTCTTCAGGAAAATTGCCTGTTACAGCTTTAGAGTAAACAAGGTCATCATT
>CAZBDD010000142.1:1791-4852 GCA_964490475.1 uncultured Desulfovibrionaceae bacterium | reverse complement strand
ACAAACGCATAAAGGCAAGTTTGCGGCCTTCATCCATAAGAATTTTAAAAATGAGTCCACAAAGGGGAGCCTTTTCATCCACACATACAATATGCTCTTGTCCTTGTGCATCCATGGCTATGGATGCAGGCACATGGGCAGGAGAAGGTAGTAAGGCACAAATACCATCAAGCACCGATTGAATGCCCGCATTACGCAAGGCTGAACCGCAAAAAACAGGGGTTAAAGCGCGCGCCAAAGTGGCCCGTCGAAGAGCTGAAATAATATCTTCAGCAGAAAAATCTTTTTCTGCCAGATAATCCTCAAGAAAAATATCGTCAGCTTCGGCAATTTTCTCTAAAAGCTTTTCTCGCCAAGGCGCTACTAAGCTTTGCTCTTCGGCATTGAGGGGGCGTCTGTGCACAGTGGCGCCTTGATCTTCGGGGTCATAGTCTAAACGCTCTTGCTGTATAATATCTAATATAGCTTCAAAATCTTCCCCTTGGCCTAAGGGCATGGTCAAAAGCAAGGGACGGGTATGCAGCTGCTCTTGCATGGCAAGAAGCACAGCCTCAAAATCAGCACCTATTCTATCCACTTTATTTATAAAAGCTATTTTAGGCACAGCAAAATTTTCTGACTGCTGCCATACGGTTTCTGATTGTGGCTCAACCCCGCCCACAGCACAAAAAACCCCCACCGCTCCATCGAGCACGCGTAAAGAGCGTTGCACTTCCATGGTAAAGTCCACATGCCCTGGGGTATCGATAATATTAATGGAATTCTCCTGCCAAGCGCAAGTGGTGCAGGCGGAAGCAATGGTAATGCCGCGTTCTTGTTCTTCGGGCAAATAGTCCATGGTGGCTGTGCCTTCATGCACTTCACCCATTCTATGAATTTTTTCTGTATAATAAAGTATACGTTCGGTAAGCGTCGTCTTGCCGGCGTCTATGTGAGCTATAATACCAATATTGCGAATTTGTTCTATGGATAATTTCTTTGCGCACATAAGACCCCCAGATAAGGTTTTTGAGAGAAGGGGTCTGGAGAGAGAAACCCTCCCCAGAAAAAAAACTTACTATACCATTAACGCTCGGTCAGACCAGCTTGAAAGGTGGTATGCATAAAAAAAGATTTTTCTAAATCTGCATAGCGCCAACAAGCCTCCATGCCTGCTCCCCAAATATCTGTATAGGAAGCCGTATTTTCAACACTTTTTTGTGAATAGAATGTATGCGAATCAGGGCTTATTTTTTCTGAGAGTCTGGCACCGGCATGGGCAAAAGCAAGCAACTCTTTGCTTGCTTCATCTAAGTCTGTGGCAAAAGTTATTTCATGCTTTTGTGCATCTTCAAAGGTAGGACAACCCAAGGCTTTTGCCTGCACAAAAATAAGACTTTGGGTATCGTCTTTGGAGTTTGCCAGAAGCATAACGCGCCCTTGTTCTCTATTTTCTACTTCAAAAAGTTCTTGAAATAAACTTTCAAAGACATTGGAAGCCCTATCTGCGCCTATGGCAAAACTTTCTTCTAAACCCAAAAGTTCTAAAGTAAGCAATAAGGATGGCGCAGGCGTGCCTATAGCAATCAAGTACACAGGCACATGAGCCAAAAGAGCCGGCATGGTAGCTGCAATAAGCCGCGCAGGTGCTGCAAAATTTTCTGCACAAAGCACCAAGACAAAGTCTGCCGGTTTTATATGCTTTTCTTGCCAAAAACCTTGCACTATAAAGTTTTGTTTTAGATGTTGCTCTTGAATGTTTTCCCCGCAAAGAGCATGATAGGCAATGGCTGTTTTAAGGCATTGCCTTTGGGGCGAGCTGGCAACTTCATAGGCTTGGGCACGGGTAGCGTCGTCTATGCGATACGCCTCAAGGAGGTGTATCCACGGAGATGTTGTTAATTCCATTTGTTCCTCCTTGTTTTTAGAGAACGCTTAGCATGTGCCCAAAGCGTAGTTTTGTATTTATTATAAAACGAATAACTTACATACCAAGATAGGCTTCACGCACTTCAGGGCTTGTCAACAATGCTGCCGCGTTATCTTCCTTCACAATGCGTCCATTCTCCATCACATAACCACGATGCGCAATACGTAAGGCTTGGTTAGCATTTTGTTCCACCAAAAATACTGTCATCCCATTGGCATTTACTTGTTCAATAATAGAGAAAATCTGCCTAATAATGATGGGAGCCAAACCCAAGGAGGGTTCGTCCAAAAGCAATAAGCGCGGACGTCCCATAAGCGCGCGTGAAATGGCCAACATTTGTTGCTCACCACCGGAAAGGGTGCCGCCTGTTTGTTTGCGTCTTTCTGCCAAAATGGGGAAAAGGCTAAAAACATAGTCTTGGTCTCGTGCAATTTCTGCTTTATCGTTGCGCAAAAAAGCGCCAAGGTCTATGTTTTCTTGCACTGTCAGATCGGGGAAAATAAGACGCCCCTCAGGCACTTGACTTACACCTAGCTTAACAATTTCATGAGGGCGTAAAGCGTGAATAGGTTTGTCTTCAAACAGCACTTCACCACTGCGCACATGATTAATGCCGCAAATAGACATAAGCGTGGTGCTTTTTCCGGCGCCATTGGCCCCAATAAGGGTTACAATTTCGCCTTCATTTATGGTCAGGGTTACATCACGTAAAGCCTGAATATTACCGTAAAAGGTAGAAACATTTTGCAATTTAAGCATGAGCATCCTCACCAAGATAGGCTTTAATAACAGCAGGGTTATGACGTATTTCTTCCGGTGTGCCTGCAGCAATGCGCGAACCGTATTCCATAACATAAATACGATCTGACATGGACATAACCATACTCATATCATGTTCGATAAGCAAAATAGATAGAGCAAAATCTTTACGAATTTTTTGCACAAGCTCTTCTAATTCTTGTGTTTCGTTGGGATTCATGCCCGCGGCAGGCTCATCGAGTAAAAGCATATGCGGCTCGGTGGCCATGGCTCTGGCAATTTCTAAGCGGCGCTGCGCCCCATAAGAAAGGTTTTTTGCTTTTTCATCGTGCACCTTATGCAAGTTCATGGTGCGCAATAAATTGTAGCTATAGTCCACGGCGTCTTGCTCTT
>CAZBDD010000142.1:0-1691 GCA_964490475.1 uncultured Desulfovibrionaceae bacterium | reverse complement strand
TGCAAGTTCATGGTGCGCAATAAATTGTAGCTATAGTCCACGGCGTCTTGCTCTTCGGTGCGGGTCTTTTTATCGCGTAAAATGGCACCCAAAATACCGGCCTTAGTGCGGCAATGACGACCAATCATAACGTTTTCTAGCACCGTCATCTCTTGCAACAAACGAATATTTTGAAAGGTACGTGCCATGCCAAGAGTTGTAATACTGTGAGGTTTGCGGCCATTAAGATGATGTTTTTTACCGTCAAGGCTGTGTAAGTATACATCGCCTTCTGAAGGTTCATAAATGCCAGTGATACAGTTAAAAAAAGTTGTCTTTCCGGCACCATTAGGGCCAATAAGTGCTACAATTTCGCCTTGATGTACAGTAAGATCCACATCACTCAAGGCGCGTAAGCCGCCAAAGTTGCGGGAAAGAGAGCGTACTTCTAATATGGGTTTCATGGTAAATTCTCCTTATTTCCCTTGTGCAGCGTTTTCTTCCGGAACACGGTATTTGCGTTGTTCGCTGGTGACTAAACCTTGAGGGCGGAAAATCATCATCAACACCATAACGGCACCAAAAATAAGCAAACGATATTCAGAGAATGCCCGTAAATACTCTGGCGCAAGAATAAGAATAAATGCAGCAATAATAACACCGCTAATGGAACCCATACCGCCAAGTACCACCATGGATAAAATCATGGCTGATTCCATAAAGGTAAAACTGGCTGGATTAATAAAGGATGTTTTCGCGGCAAAAATAACTCCGGCAAAGCCTGCCCAGCAAGATCCCAAAGCAAAGGCAGAAAGTTTTACACGCGTAATATCAATACCCATGGCTTGGGCAGCAATTTCATCTTCGCGCAAAGCTTGTAAAGCTAAGCCCACGCGTGAATTTTTTATGCGAGAAATAATAAGAATAGTTATGAGCACAGCCACAAGCACCAAATAATAAATATAGGTGGTGGTCATGGATAAATCCATTTTCATACCAAAGAAATCCGGCGGGGGTATGTTAGAAATACCGCGAGGACCGCCAGTAATATCACTCCAGTTTTGTAAAAATATACGCACAATTTCGCCAAAACCCAAGGTAACAATGGCTAAATAGTCACCGCGTAAGCGCAAAACAGGAAAACCTAACATAAGACCAAATATTACAGCCACTAAGCCGCCTAAGGGCAAACAAACCCAAAATCCCATGCCAAAGAATTGATTGAGCAAAGCATATGTATACGCACCTACAGCATAGAAAGCCACATAACCTAAAACCAATTGCCCGGCTATGCCCACCACAATATTCAAACCCAATGCTAAAATAACATACAGCATGGCTGAAATCATAATATTGCTTTGGTACATGGAGCTAACCCAAGGCATAATAAGCATGACAGCCAATAACACTATGGGGGTGCCACGTTTGAACAAAGGATTATTTGTGAGGGTCGTGCTTGCTGTGGTAAGTGAAGTAGGCAAAGGAATCATGGGTAGGCCTTGAGCTTTGCGCTCAAAGCAAATATGCCATAAAATGGCAAGCACAAAAGTACCAATACCCATGGTAAAAACGCGTTCCCAACGAATGTTTATGGTAGATTCTACAGTGTTAATTTGTACTCCCATAAGGGGAAAAGTTAATACCATAAACCATAGGGCTACAATGCCAGCTTTAACAAATCTATGCATATAAGCCCCCTATACCTTTTGAAC